>DGHF01000118.1:0-5544 GCA_002392545.1 Ruminococcus sp. UBA3855 | reverse complement strand
CGGATTGCCAGAAATACAAATACCAGTACTACACACCCTGCACCAAATCCAGCCCATACCCAACTTACACTGCTTGCATCTGCAAGGAGAGGCTGATAAAACAGAATTACTTCTGCACCCTCACGGAATACTGCAAGAAACGCTGTAAATGCCAATGTAAACATACTTCCTGTTTCCGCTGACATTTTCACCTGATTGTCAATGTACTGATTCCATGCATCCGACTCCGCTTTCGATACCATCCAATTGCTTACATAGAACAGTACCAATACTGCTGTTAAAGCCGTCACACCCTCAATAATTTCCTGATTTGCCGTGTTCGCAAGTTTGAGCAGACTCAAAAGCCATGCACAGACGAAACTTGCTCCAATCGCTAGAACACTTCCAGCATAGACAAATTTCAGTTTATCCTTGTTGCCGGATTTCACCAGATAGGCGATAATCGCACCAACAACCAAAATCGCTTCTAATCCTTCACGGAGGATAATTCCGAAACATGCCCAAAATGTCACCATTGCATTACTTCTGCCGGAATTCGCAGGTGGTACGGCTTCCGTCGCCTGTGTTTCTTCGGCTGGACTGTCGGATACTTCCACTGCATCAGGATTATCAACAGCCGGTTCAGGCTCTGCTTCTGGTTCTCCGGTCAGGTTCAGACCACTAGAGCCGGTATCTCCGATACCATCCAGATGATTCGCCTGAATATGCAGAATTTCGCTCAGCTCATTGAATTCTGATGCAATTTCCGCTTCATCTGCGCCGTTCTTGACAGCCTTTCGGGCAGTCTTAAACTGCAATTCCGCCTTGCTGACTTCCGAACCGGAATAACCGTTGACATTCCGCTCGAAACCAGATGTTTCATAATAGAAATTGTAGGTATTTCGCACAGCGATGTAGGCTTCGTCCTGATTTCCGCTGACATAAAGCCGATAGGACGCTTCCAAAACGTCATCAATCGCATTGGCTTTGTCATTCCAAGTGGCGGAAGGTTCACCACCAGCCACGTAATCTTCCCAAGATGCATAGTATTCAATATCAGATGCTGATACAGAGAGACCAGTCAGGGAAAACATCAAAAACACTGCCATGAAAACAACTGCAACCGCTCCCGAAAACCTTCGTTTTTGAAATAGCATTCTCATGCCCCTTTCTCTTTCCGCCCAAGGGTCGGTTGATAAAATATGAAGTTGCTGTAGACACACTATACCGCTTGAAATTACTTTACATACCCATCCATATAAGGAGGGACGGCTGTCAGCAGAGCAGGCACAACAGCCGTAATACCTTTTTGAAAAGTCATTGCAAACTATATCAATATATCTACAAACGCCATTTTAACATATTTTCTTCATTTCGTCAAGGGCTAAAGTTCGCAAATGCTAATTATTTGTAAGCCAAAACAAAAAATGTATCTTGTCACAAAAAGATATTGTTCATAATCATGATGGTTTTAACATTTATGTTAGTTTTAGCTAACATCAATCTTTTTGTACCTGTGCAGTTGCATCAGCATTGAGATAAAGTTTAGTGCTTTTTTATTTTTACCTTGCTTTTCACCTGAAAATATGCTATAATGATAAAAAAGCGAGGTGTTGAAAATTCCCTTTCCTGCGTGCTGTCTCTTGCCTATTATTCTGCACAGGATACCTATGCGGTTTACAGAGAATTGCAGGGCGGAGAGGGCTTTGCTGATTTAGGATTCTGAAATATATAATTTGACACTTTTAATTATAGAAATCTGAAAATTTATATCCTTTTGAAGAAAATAGTATCAACTTATATGTTTACCATTCCTTAGTGTTTATTCCGAGAACTGGAAATTCTAATCCTGCGATGATTATTGAATTGAAATGGAATCAAAATGCAGGAATCGCCCTGAATCAGATAAAAGACAGGCAATATATCAAATATCAGATATCTGAAAGATTTTTAGAGCTTGTGAAGATTTTCTGTAAATTTTATCAAAGGTTAGCAAGAAAACCCCCGCTTCTAAAGCGGGGGATGAATTGCGTCCCACTCTCTTGACAAATACTGAAAAATATGGTATACTGATATTAGATTTTTGGAGAGAATAACAGGGTGTTATCTCTCGTGATTTGCCTGTATTCCAATAGAGCGAAAACCAAGCCGTGAGTACAGAGAATAAAGAAAGGAGAATGGATTGGGGGTAATCATTCCGCCCATGATAAGGGATTCTGACAAATTGACCTCTTTTTCCCGTAGTCAGTCGAGATGTAACATGTGCAAAGCGAGAGATTGCAAGCAAATTTGTCATAACCGTGGGACGCACGGGGTTAGCCTGCACTACTACAGCATCTCTGCCAAATCACAGAGTGTCAGACTGGTTAAACAGGAAGCCCCCGCCTCTTTAGGCGGGGGAGGATGTCACATCCTCTGGCTCTGAGTTTCAGATTTTGAATGATATTGTTTGTGCCTTCCAGAATCACATTGGTATACTTGAAACACCACTTTCCAAGTTTTTTCATGGCTTGAAAATCAAAAATAGCAAAAAACAGATGTCAAATCAGTCTCAGAATGGCTTTTGAGACCACGGAGTGCCAGCAGAAGCAGGCACGTTCAAAGAAAATATCTTCAAACGCTAAGTATGCCAAAGCAAATTACAAAACGCTGAAGCTGTATGTGTCCGTCGAGGAGCGTGATGCGATCACGGCTTATGCGGAATCGCTGGGTATGAGCGTTAATAAGCTGATGCTCACAGCGTTCGAGGAATATAAGAAAGCTCATAAGGGGGAATAATAATGCTGAAATTCTTGGGCAGAGGCAGTGCTTTCGCTGATAAACACAACTCTGCATTTTTCTTTCATGACAATGATCTTATACTGATTGACTGTCCTGCAAGTTCATTTCAAAAAGTAAAGAAGATGAATCTGAGTGCCGTTAAGAACATATACATTCTTATAACGCACACTCACGGCGATCACAGCGGCGGTGTCGGTACAATGCTCCAGTTTGCATGGTTCGTACTGCAAAATCCCGTCACAATTGTTGCTCCCTCAGATACGGTCAAGAATGATCTGCTGACACTTCTGATACAGATCGAAGGCTGTGAGCCTGAGTGGTTCAATATCGTTACGGCTGATGAATTCCATTGCGAATGGCTCGTTTCGGCAGTTCTGACGACTCACGCTCAGACCTTGAACGGAAAGTGTTTCGGCTATCACCTGAGTATTCAGGGAAATGATGTGGTCTACACAGGCGATACTGCAACACTTGATCCGTTTCTTCCTCTGCTTCACAGCGGTGCTTATCTTTATTCGGAGATTTCTTTCTATAAAAGCGAAGTTCACTTGTTCTACATGGATACACTACCTATCTTAAAAGAGCTGGTTCAAAAAGGTGTAAAAGTTTATCTGATGCACCTTGACAACGAAGAAAAATTAACGAAGATGATTCAGAATACAGGATTGGAATTAGCTCCGCTGTATCAGGGAGAATAAGCTTTCATTCCAAATCCCCACTCTTTTTCCGTTTCCTGCGCTGTTCTTCCTCGGCTCGTTCCTGTTTGTTGCTGAGGTACTGCTCGATCTTCTGCAAGCTCTTTGACAGCGTTTCGGTCTCATCGGCGGTTTGAGTATAGAGCAATTTCTTCTGCTTCTGCTCGGCTTCAAGCTCACCAATAGTTTTCCTTAAAAGCTCAAGGCTCAGTACACTTCCCGAAGGGTACCAGTCTTTGAGCTTTTTTACTGCCTTTTGGTACTCGTCAAGCTCGTGACAATATTCGCTGTGAAACTTCTTTTATCAGGAATTTTCCTATGCTGATTGATTTTGACAAGTCCCTTTGTTTTGGGAAGTTTCAAAAATCCATTTTCTAATGTGACATTTCCATTGATGCAGTTGGTGGTATAAGATTTTCTACTGTTTCTTCTAGACTTAAATTTCGGAAATCCATTGTTTGGACGAGTGAAAAAATTGTTGTAGGCATTTTGTAGGTTCATTTGAGCGTTACAAAGTGCCATACTATCCACATCTTTCAGGAACGGAAACGCTTCTTTGTATTGTGCTGGTGTGTTATTTAGCTTTTTCTTTGTCTGCTGATAATATGCCATTTTATCTTCCAGCATTTTGTTGTAGATAAATCTGACACATCCGAATGTTTTCGCAAATTATATTTTTTGTTCTTTTGTAGGATATATCCGAAATTTACACGCTCTATTTGCCATTTTTTCACCGCCTTTCAGGATTCCACTTTTATTATCTCATAATTTTGGGGCTTTTGTCAATAGGTGGGAACATACAGCTCCACAAGTTCTTGCTAACGGTGTGCCGATGAAGGCAATTCAGGAGTGGCTTGGTCACTCCACATTCCATGTAACCGCTGATTTTTACAGTCACTTGGATTTCAACTCTAAAATCGACTCAGCTAATACGATTGCCAATATTCTCGGTGGCGGAGCTGTCGAAAGACCGCCTGCTGCGGAAAGCAAGAGGGTAGAAAGCCCGAATACGGCTGATGAAACGAAGAAATGAAAAAAATGTGGCTATTTGATAGATAAACAGGAAAAAAAATAAAATCGAACTTCTAAAAGCCCGATTTTACGATGTTTTATGGTGCCGCTGACCGGACTTGAACCGGTACGCTTTAGGGGCGAGGGATTTTCTTACTACTCTATGTTACCATAGCCACACAAAAGTGTGTTGTAGTCTGGACTTTGTCTTTACCATATCCGTTCGGACTTAGGTAGTCGGTGTAAAGTCTCTACACTCACCCAAATGGGTTAGCACGGCGTTCTGTTTGTGCCTTCACCGTTTTAGCCGACTTCTGCTCCACAGATTTCTCTGTGGGCACTCTCTACGGATCAACCGTAGACACACTCAATAAAGCGTGTACAAACATCAAAGTCCCTTGTGTCTGCCTATTCCACCACAGCGGCAACAAGTATATTATACCACAAAATGATTGATTTGTCAAGAGGAATAAATATTTTTTTTCAGGGAATACCAAAAAAAGAACAATTACGAATGGAGTTGATGACTTTTGTTAATGGTATTTATCCGGACATTGATAGTTTATCTTGTAGTCATTATTTCCCTGCGAATCATGGGAAAACGGCAGTTAGGCGAATTACAGCCATCTGATTTAGTGATTACGATTTTAATTTCGAACGTTGCCACAATTTCTTTAGAAGATACTGAACTACCCCTATTACATGGAATCATGCCGATATTGGAACTGGTATTATTTGAAATGATTATCTCATGGATTTCCCTGCATTCCGTCAAAGTGAGGAGATGGGTTTCAGGTTCTCCGAAAATCATCATACACAACGGCGAAATCGACCAGAAAGTCTTGCATGACCTCCGTTTCACGTTAGACGACTTAATGACAACCCTCCGCACAAACGGCATTTTCTCGCCGGAAGAGGTGCAGTTTGCAATTGTGGAGACAAACGGCACTGTTTCCATTTTGCAGAAACCAGAATACCAGACCGCCACGAAAAAAGACGTTTCCGCTGTTCAGCCCTGTACAGACCCTCCGGAAATTGTCATAGCAGACGGAGAACTCCGTGAAAAAACGCTCCATGC
>DGHF01000101.1 GCA_002392545.1 Ruminococcus sp. UBA3855 | reverse complement strand
AAAATCATGCTTGACGATAAGCCCGAAAAAGTTTTTTCGCAAGTCGAGAAAATGAAGGCATTGGGGCTTGACGTTCCGCAGGTCACAGAATTAGCTTATGAACTCCAGAAAATGGGGATTGATATTTCCACCGAAATCATCACCGAAGAGGAATGTTTACAGGCTTTAGAAAGGTTGCTGTGATGCTGTATGAAATTGAAGTTGATTTTGCTTTTCAGTTTGTGCCTGTTTTGCGGATGCAGTGACAGTGCAATTTCAGAAAGTAGCATTGTTGAATTCACTCAGCCTGAAACGGAACAAGTTTCAGAAATGCCTGTGACGGAAACAATGATTCCCACTACTGAAACACCACAAGAAGAACTGACCGAAAAAGAAATTGTTCAAGCGGTCTGGGAGGATATGTATGGAGCATATTACGGAGACCCCGACAAACCATACCCCGTCTTTGATGGTTCTAAGTTGGTGACGTATGAAAATGAAGTGGAATATTTAATGCATCGTGCCGAAATCCTCCCTCAAAAATATCTTGGTCACATTGAAGACGAACAGGATTTAATCCAAAAAGCACGAGAAATATTGATTGACATTGACGGAGAAGACTACGTTAAAGATGTAGAATCTGACAGTATTGAGGTTGACGGGGTGGAAATGGCGATTGAAAGAAAATATCCGCCCTATACTACGAAATACTATGAAGATTATGATATATGGTATATTGTGCCAAATCCACCATCAGGCACAAGAGAGGATGGGAAAGAATTTGCCGTCATATGGGATTTTCCGCCGTATTTCTTCATTCGTGGCGAAGATGGGAAAATATTGGCTGTGTTTAATTGAAAAGGCATTTTAAATATATCAGATAAAAGAAAGGTAACAAGAAAATGGCAATCCTGAAAACAGAGGGCTTGACTTATACTTACAGTGCAGGTACTCCATTTGAAAAAACTGCTGTTGACAATGTGAATTTATCCATTGAGAAAAATACCATGGTCGGGGTTATCGGTCATACAGGTTCGGGGAAATCTACCTTGATACAGCATTTCAACGGCTTATTACAGCCCACATCCGGCAGGGTTCTCCTGAATGGTCGGGATATTTGGGAAGACAAAGAGAAAATTCGAGAGGTGCGCTTTCAGGTGGGGCTGGTGTTTCAGTATCCAGAATATCAGCTCTTTGAAGAGACGGTTTATCAAGATATTGCCTTTGGCTGTAAGAATATGGGTTTAGGCGAGGACGAAACCAAAAAGCGCATTCTGGAAACGGCGGATATGTTAGGCATGGAAAGGGCATTATTGAACCGTTCGCCCTTTGCGTTGTCAGGCGGTCAGAAAAGAAGGGTTGCCATTGCTGGGGTGATGGTCATGCATCCGGAAGTATTGATTCTTGACGAACCTTGTGCAGGGCTTGACCCGAAAGGCAGAAATTTGATGTTACATCAAATCAGGGACTATCAAAAGAAAACACAGAGTACTGTTTTACTGGTTTCACACAGCATGGAAGACGTGGCGGAATTTACCCAAAAATTGCTTGTCATGAATCATGCAAAATTATTCTGCTATGACGACACCCCGAAAGTGTTCCACCGTGCGGAGGAATTACAGGAAATGGGCTTGAAAGTTCCGCAAATTACCTATGTCATGGGCGAACTCCGGAAAAAGGGGTACAATATTCCGGAAGATATTTATACAGTTTCACAGGCAAAAGAAGTACTTTTGAAATTGATGGGAAAGGGGGCTGAATAATGCTCAAAGACATTACACTTGGTCAATATTTTCCGGTTGACAGCGTTCTGCATAAGCTTGACCCCCGATTCAAGATTATATTTACCATGATGTTCATTGTCATGCTGTTTGCAGGGAATTCCATGTGGACACTGGCTATCGGGGGAATCTTTGTTCTGATGGCACAGCTCCTGTCAAAAATTCCGCTGAAAATGAGCTGGAAAAGCATTAAGCCCATTTTGCCGGTGCTGGTATTTACTGCGATATTGAATTTATTTCTGATAGACAGCGGAGAAGAACTCTGGAGCTGGAAATTTATCAAGATTTCAGAGGGAGGAATTACAACCAGTATTTTCATGATAATACGGATAGTTTTGTTGATTGTTGGTTCATCCCTCTTGACATATACAACTTCACCCATTTTATTGACGGATGCGATAGAATCGCTGATGTCACCACTGAAAAAGGTGAAATTCCCTGTCCACGAAATGGCAATGATGATGTCAATTGCCCTGCGGTTTATTCCGACATTGTTGGAAGAGACTGACAAAATCATGTCAGCGCAGAAGGCAAGGGGCGCAATGCTGGACAGTGGGAAGATGATGGACAGGGCGAAAGCCTTGATACCTATTTTGATACCGCTATTCGTTTCAGCGTTCAGACGTGCGGAGGAACTCGCCACGGCGATGGAATGCCGTTGTTATCGTGGAGGGGAAGGGCGCACGAGATTAAGACAGCTGAAATCTGAAAAAAGGGATTATATTGGGCTTGTGATATGTTTGCTGTTTTTAACAGCATCGATTGCAGTCAATCTTTTACAAACAGGAGGATGATTTCAAAAATGGCGAATACAAAAAGTCTCACGAAGAGGCAACCACCGGAATGGCTGAAAAAAATCAGTATCTGGGAAGTACTGGCTTTTATTCTGCCGTTCATCTTTGTGGGAATCGGCTTTTACAAGAAGGAAATGCACCCATTCGGGGACAATCAATTTCTTGTAACGGACTTATGGCATCAATATTACCCATTCTTTGAAGTGCTATGGGAAAAATTGAGAACAGGCGGTTCATTGCTGTACACATGGCGTTCGGGAGCTGGTACAAATTTCTTGGCGATTATGGCATATTATGCAGCAAGTCCCCTGAATTTGCTTGCGTTTCTGATGCCGAGAGAATTTCTGCGTACGGGCTTAATGCTGATACTGATGCTGAAATTTTCTTTTGCAGGGTTATTCATGGCGAAATTTATTCGCTATACGTTCCATCAGCACGATTTATCTATCACGATGTTTGGAATCATGTATGCATTATGCAGTTACATGATGGGGTATTACTGGAACATCATCTGGATTGATACTGTGGCATTGTTACCGCTTGTCATGCTGGGGCTGGTGGCACTGGTGAGAGAGGGAAAATACCGGACGTATACCATTTCTTTAGGTCTTGCATTGATTTCGAATTATTATATTGCCTATATGATATGTATTTTCACAGTGATAGCGTTTTTCCTGCTTTGCTTGTATGAAGGTACAGACTTCCGGACATTTGGGAAGCGATTCGGAACAATTACAGGCTGTTCCCTGTTGGGAGCTGGTATTTCAGGATTTGTGACACTTCCGGCATTTTTCGCATTATTGCTGACACACAGTGCAAACAATTCTTTCCCGAAAGATACCAAATTTTATGAAGAATGGCGGGATATTGTCGCAAATATGCTTGCATTCACGAAAGTGACTTCCAAGGAAGGACTTCCGAACCTGTATTGTGGTTTGCTTCCGGTTTTGTTGCTGGGAGTGTTCATCATTGCGAAAGATATCCGGCTGAGGGAGAAAATTTCAGGGATTCTGTTAATGGCGTTCCTGATTGTGAGCTGTAATTTCAACAAGCTGAATTTTATCTGGCATTGTTTCCATTTCCCGAACATGTTGCCGTATCGGTTTTCATTCCTGTTCAGTTTTGTTGTGCTGGTTGCTTCATACAGGGCATATCAGATTTTAATGGAAAACAAGCTGAATATTCTGCACTGGATTTCGATGCTGGCAGTAGGGGGCTTGTTCATCTGGCTGGGGTACAGTTCCGGAATTACAGTTGACGACGAAAAGAAATTTGTCTATCTCAATGCAATTTTAGGCGGAATTTATTTAGTAGTGATATTTTTCAGATTATTTGCACCGAAACAGCTGGTTCAGGTATTGCTTGCAGTGGCATTGTGTTTCGAAATGGGGGTACATTCCATTGAGGGTGTCAAAGCCGTGGGAAGTTCGAGCTATACCAGCTATCCGGCGAATGATGCAGATATTCAGATGCTCCTTGACGTTGTAGAGGGCGAAGAAGCAAAGGACAATGATATTTTCAGCCGTACAGAACTGACAATGTGGTATACACTGAATGACCCATCATTGTACTTGTATGACGGTGTATCACAGTTTTCTTCTATGGCGAATGAAAGAATGACGACTTTCCTCCGGTTGATTGGCTTACCTGCTTCCGAAGCCGGAAATCGTTATTACTATGCCAATACTTCACCCTTAACAAATATGCTTCTTGATGTGAAATACATCATGGCGAAAGATGGCTATAATGCTGATACGTTCACACAAAGGCGGATTGGTGAGGGCGAAAGTGTCAAACTTTACAAGAATGATTATGCCCTGAATCTTGGTTTCATGATTCAGCCTGACAGTAAGGGCTTAGAGCTTGACAAAGATTTGAACCCATTTCAGGAACAGAATCTGTTATTCAAGCGTATTACCGGAATAACAGATGATTTATTCACCCCGATTGATATTACCCATGTCGGGCATACTGGCTATGATGTTGTGCGCACCGATTACGGAAAATATAACTTCACCCGTCAGGCAGATGCAACCGGAGAAACGTTCCTCAAGTATAATTATACCGCTGTCAGAAACGGCATGATGTATGCCCTGATGAAAGTCACAGACGGCGACAATATGGACATCTACTTTGACGGTGTCAAGCTTCACAGATACAATACCAGCCGTCAACCGTATATTACACCAATCGGCTCATATCAGGCAGGGGATTTGGTGAATGTCCGCTGTGATATGGATGCAGATGCAAAGAAAGGCACGGTTCAGGTATATGTATACCAGATGAATGAAAATGTTCTTCTGGAAGGTTACAACCGGTTGAAAGAATCCGTCATGGAATTGACACGTTTTTCCGATACCAAGGTAGAAGGAGAAATTACCGCCCAGAAAGACGGCTGTCTGTATCTTTCCATTCCGTATGAAGAGGGCTGGACAGCAACTGTTGACGGAAAGAAAGCTGAAATTTATCCGCTGTTCAATGCAATGTGCGGAATTGACCTCACAGAAGGTACTCACACAGTCAAGCTCAAATACAGCCCCAAAGGCTTTACAGGCGGAACATTCATGTTTATTTTGAGTGTGGCGATTTTGATATTATTGTATGTATGGGAGCGGAAACATCCGGCGAAGCCTGTTACCGAAACAGCAACCGAAACCGAAACGACACCCGAAAATCATTCTGTTGATACGGAAACAAATTCCGACAACATTCCCCACTTTACAGAGGAATCCTTCACGGAAGTTCCACCCTCTGACAATGTTCAGAATATAATCAGTTTCACCGAAGAATCTGCACCAAAGCCGACACAAATCAACGATTTTTCCGAGGAAACCCCTGATACATCTGATGAGGGGGCGGAATCATGAGAAATTTAAAAGTCATGATGGCTTACCGTGGGACGGCTTATCATGGGTATCAGATTCAGAATAACGGAATCACGGTTCAGGAAGTTGTACAGAAATGTGTCAGTAAGGTATTGAATGAGCCTGTCACCATTCACGGCTGTTCCCGAACGGATACCGGAGTTCATGCAAAACAATTCTGTTTTTCCGTCAAGACCAACAGCAACATCAGAGAATTAGGCTTTGTGCGTGGGGTTAATGGCGAATTACCGAAAGATATTTCCATTCTTTCCTGTGAGGAAGTGCCGGAGGATTTTCATGCAAGATTCTCCTGCAAGGGAAAAGAGTATCTGTATTTATTGCATTGCAGTGAAAGCAAGAATCCGTTTGCCATTGATTTGGCTTGCCATTACCGCCGTCCCTTTCATGCGGAGCTGGTCAGAGAGGCATCACAGCATTTTGTGGGGGAACATGATTTCCGCTCGTTTTGTACAAATTGTGCAGAAAATGTCAACACTATACGGCATATTCATAGCTTTGATGTAGAAATTCACGGCGAAGAGGTGAAAATGCTTGTAAAAGGAAACGGATTTTTGTATAATATGGTTAGGATTCTTGTAGGGACTCTGCTTGATGTCAATGAGGGCAGAATTCCGATAGAACAACTTGACGAAATTATGGCGGAGAAAAACAGACTTCTTGCAGGGAGAACCGCCCTTCCGCATGGTCTGTATCTGAATCGGGTATTCTATACAGATGAGGAACTTTTTGAGGGGAGGCAGTGATTTTGGCGAATCATGTTGATGTTGTATTGCAAAGGAATCGCCGTATCAGAAGAAGAAAAATTATCAGATTTTTAGTATTTGCCTTGATAGTCGGGGTCTGTGCTTTCATCTATGCCAAAAGGGATTTATGGTTTCCGAAGCTGGAGGGAATTGGTTCACGTTACCAGAATGTCACTCAGAATGAGGATGCAATTGCAGACGGAGAATTTGAACTTTCCATTTCTGGCGGTGTGGATTATACAGCCGACTTTATCAACAATCAGCTGTTTATCCTGTGTGATAAATACCTTTACATTTACGGAACGGACGGAAAACTCATTGACAGCCGTCAGCACGCCTACAGCAACGCCATCATGAAGACTTCTGAAAGCCGTTCCCTGATTTATTCCAGCAATGGAATGACATTCCGTGTGGATACTCCCGCAAAAATTCTCTATGAGGAAACGCTTGACAAGCCTATCTGGTTTGCGGTGCTGAGTGATGAGGGCTATGTGGCAGTTGTGACGGAATCGGAGACATATGCCTGTCGTCTGAGTATTTACGACATGAACGGAAAATTGATATATACCCGTGATTGTGTTGACCGCCTTTCGGATGTAAGCTTTTATGGGAACGGATGTATTTTCTCTGCCATTGGTGCAAAGGACGGCGAACTTGTCACGACTTTGCAGTATATTACATTTGACGGTGATGATGTTTTGTGGGAGACTTCTCCGTTTTCGTCGCTTTGTATGCGGACTTGTGCATTTTCGGACGGGAGTGCTTTTGTTATCGGCGATACACGGACAGCCTATTACAGCGGAACAGGCGCATTACTGGGAAGCTATGACTTTAACGCTGACCTCGTGGATTTTGACTATTTCAACGAAAAAACGGCAATCCTTCTCAAAAATGAGGGGCGCAGACAATCAATACTGCTGTTATTCTCGGAGAAGTCCGCCGTTCCGAAAACAGTTTCTTTGAGTGCCAATGCCAAAAACGTCATTATTTATGACGACATGGCATATGTACTGGATTCCGGACAGATTGAAAGTTTCGATTTCACCGGACAAAAAACAGGCTCGACACAGGTCGCCGATGCCTACGAACGAATTTTAAGAAACGGAAAATATTTCTATCTGCTCGGATATGACAAGATTAACCGAACAAGTGTAGGTTGAGGAGGCAATATATGGGAGCGCAGTTCTGGTGGTTTTACGATGTTCTGTTTCTGAGTATTGCCGGAGGAATTTTATATCATACAGTCCAGAAAGGTTTCCGGAAGGAAGTTTTAAAAACAATCCTGTTTGTGATGGTAGTCACCGGAGCATTCGCAGGCGCAAGCTTTTTGAGTATTCCGGTTTACGAAAAAATGTTTCAGGAGAAAATCATTACTACCCTGCAAGAGGTTCTGGAATCGGGACAGCCTGACATTTTCGAAAATGCGTCAGAATCGCTTGCATTGACCGCCTTGGAAGGAGAGGAGACACCCGACGCAGAGGGTTTGCGGAAAATGGCAGAAAAAGCGATTACTGGCGAAGAATGTCCGGAATGGTTTGTGGAGATTATGGGAAATTCGACAGATGCATTGATTTCCCGATATGTCAGACCCCATTCCGAAAAAACACTTTTGCAGTATTTTTCAGGGAATATTCCGGCATTTCAGCTGTTTTTGCAGGAATGTGAAACAGCCCCCAGAGAGTGTGCGGAACTTCTGGAAGCATTGTATTATAAACAGGCTTATTGTAAGTTGCTGACAATGGTGTTATTTTTGTTGATTTTGTTTGTGATAGGAGCTGTTTTCAATATTGTTTCGTCTTTGGTGGAATATTCAGGGGAGCAGGGACATATCACAGGAAAAAGCCGTATTTTAGCGATACCATTGGGATTGATGGAAGTAGCAGGGGGAACGGCAATTTTAACCGCTGCCATCCGCCTGACCATGGCATTGACAGACGGTCAGATGCTGATTTTCAATCAGGAAACAATGAATCATACAATCATATTCCGGTATGTCTATCATTTCATGTTGAAATATTTGACAGTCTGAAAACCGGAGCAAAGAAGGGATGAAGTAAATTATGTCTATGTTTTTATGTAGTAAGTGCCAGAAACGACCAGCGGTCATTTTTGTTTCAAAACCGCAGAACGGTAAAGAACCCCAGCAGGAGGGGTATTGTCTGGTATGCGCAAAGGCTCTGAATCTTCCTCTTTCGACTTTTCCGAACCTTTCTCACCTGCTCAACGCAGATGATGCGGAATTAGAGGAAATTTCCGAAGAGATGATGCAGGCAATGCCGGAGGGGATTGATACTTTCGGCGACAATCTCGAAGAGGCTATGGATGCCACTGTTGATGCAATGCCGAATTTTCTCCGTGGTCTTTTCTCCGGCGGACATAGTCCGGCAAATAACAGCAATTCCAGCGAAAAGCCCAAGAGCGGAAACGGAAAAGAAAATGCCTCTAAAAGCCGTACCACCAAAAAGAAAAAAGAGGAAAAAGAATATAAATTCCTTGATAATTACTGTACCAACCTCAGCAGACGTGCCGAAAATAACGAGCTTGACAGAATTATCGGTCGTGACAGGGAAATTGCCCGTGCAATGCAGATTCTTTCCAGACGTACCAAAAATAACCCTTGTCTCATCGGTGAACCGGGTGTCGGTAAGACTGCCATTGCAGAGGGTATCGCCCAGCATATCGCTCAAGGAGATGCGCCATTTCACCTGCTTGACAAGAGAATCTATCTGCTGGATTTGACAGCGTTGGTGGCTGGTACACAATTCCGTGGACAGTTCGAAAGCCGTGTCAAAGGTCTGATTGCAGACGTTCAGAAAGCCGGAAATGTCATTTTGTTCATTGATGAGGTGCATAATCTCGTTGGTGCTGGTGATTCTGAAGGCTCAATGAATGCCGCCAATATCATGAAGCCGGCTCTCTCCCGTGGGGAAATTCAGGTCATCGGTGCAACGACTTTCAAGGAATACCGCAAGTATATTGAGAAAGACAGCGCACTCGAAAGACGTTTCCAGCCTGTCACCGTCGTTGAGCCGACTGTTGAGGAAACTGCTGATGTTCTTCTTGGCATCCGTGAATATTATGAGAAGTATCACAGAGTCAAAATCAATGACAGCATTCTCCGTCTTTGTGCGGTTCTCTCGGAACGGTATATTACAGGGCGTTTCCTGCCTGACAAGGCAATTGACCTTCTTGATGAAAGCTGTGCATACAGAAGCATCCGTGCAAAGGAATTGACCCAGCTCGACAAGGCATCTGCTGAACTTGTACAGGCAAATGAAACATTGACGGAACTCAATGAATCCGCTGAGCCGGATTATGCGAAAATTGCGGAGCAAAAATCCGTCGTCAGCCGTCTTGAAATCAAGAAAGCCGAACTGGAAGAAAAATGCAGTAAAATTGAAGTCGCTGAAACTGACCTCGCAGCCGTGATTGAACTCTGGACAGGAATTCCCGCAAATAAAATTGCT
The DNA here is from genome assembly GCA_002392545.1 of Ruminococcus sp. UBA3855. Classification (GTDB taxonomy): domain Bacteria; phylum Bacillota; class Clostridia; order Oscillospirales; family Ruminococcaceae; genus UBA3855. The sequence goes on along the minus strand of DGHF01000101.1, from coordinate 42 downwards.
GAAACCGAAATGACCAGAATGAAAGGTCTTGCTGAACGTCTC
>DGHF01000105.1:22627-29916 GCA_002392545.1 Ruminococcus sp. UBA3855 | reverse complement strand
TAATTCGTGATGGGGATTCCGTTTTCTTTTGCTATGCCCTGACGGAATTGTACTTCTTTCGGCGGTAACATACACGCCCCACAATGCACAATTAAAGCATATTCTGTCAAATCCCTTGGAAATTCGTTTCCACTGCTCCATTCAAATTTCAATTCACAATTTGCATGGGTCGAAATCCATTTCGGGAGTTTCACTGTACCAATATCATTGCATTGCCTGTGATGCGTACAGCCCTCCGAAATTAAAATTCTGTCTCCGGCTTTTAAATGGTCTAACTTTCCTGCTCCCTGCACCACGGTTTCTAAATCGCCCTTGTATCTTGCAAATAATATCGAAAATGAGGTCAAGGGAATTTCAGAGGGGACTATTTTCGATACCCTCCCAAATGCCTGACTGTCTGTAATGACCATTTTCGGCGGATTTTTCAGGCTCTCCAATGTGGCTTTCAGCTCCGTATCACGGCAACAAACTGGCATTGCTCCTTCTTCCAAAGATGCACGAATGATTTGCTGTTGTGGCAAGATTAAACGTCCTTTCGGGGCGGATTCATCTATTGGAATTACTAATACAATCACGTCACCCTTTGTTATCAAATCCGAAATCAGGGGCTTCTGATGCACTTCCGGACAAATCTGCTTGGCAATCAGTTCTTTCAGCTCCCTGATGTTTGTACCCTCTTTCGCACTGACGAAAATTTCATGGGCGGATTTAGCTGTACAATTCTCTATAAGGTCGCACTTATTATATGCAATAATATAGGGAATTTTCCGTTTCTGAAATTCCGTCAGCAAATTTTCGTCTTCTGACGTTTTTCCGGTTACTGCATCTACTACCAACACGGCTATGTCTGTTTTCGCAAGCACTGCAAGAGATTTCTCCACTCGCAGTGCGCCTAATTCGCCCTCGTCATCTATTCCGGCGGTGTCTATCATGGTAACTGCTCCTAGGGGCAATAATTCCATTGCTTTGTATACTGGGTCTGTTGTTGTTCCCTTTACTTCTGATACCACTGACAACGACTGCCCTGTTACTGCATTGATAACTGACGACTTTCCTGCATTCCTCCGCCCGAAAAATGCAATATGAATTCTTTCTCCTGAGGGAGTCTGATTCAATCCGCTCATAATGGCAACTCCGGAACAAGTTTCACAAGATGTTTCAAAATGTTCATTGCATCTGTGTCATTCAAAACGCCGTTCCTGTCTACGTCCCCAAATTCCTGCAATTCCGGCAAAATATCCCCGATTCCTACCAAGTATTGATTCAATGTCAGTACATCAACAATGTCAATTACTCCGTTGCCGTCAACATCTCCGTATGTTCCGGCTGTGGGGGAATTGGTTTCCGTGGTTGCCTGCGTTTCGGTTGCTTCTGTCGTTGCTGGAATGGTTTCGGTGGTTGTCTCCGTCGGGGTCGTGGGGGTGGACGGTGTGCCACTGTAATACTCTGTCAAAGTAATGCCGTTTACTCCAATCGGAATTGTATGGTCAAGGCTGATGAATTTTCCGTCCTCTGTCTGCCATAATGCCGACTTGATAAAGTCATATTTCACATCGTCCCATGTGGTGAAATTATCATAGACCAATCCGCCTGTATCTGAGGAATTTTCATTGAAACACCAGAATGTGTGGTGAATGTGCTTATCTGTCATGTAGTCACGGATTTCCTGCAACCAGTGACGGTTTTCCCCCGTCTTGTCGTGCTCTTCGTCAACCCATCCGCCCCATTCTCCCATTAACAGGGGATAACGGTTTTCCTCCACTAAATATGCCCATGCATCATACCAGTAATCGTCTAACAGGCTCTGACGGTCAAATGTCTTGGTATCATCATCTAAATAAAACCAGCTCTGTTTATATACTTCTGGCCCGTAATCATGGGGGGAATAAACTATCTGCTTCGTGTATTCGCCGATGTCTACCGGATAATCTTTTACCCCTCGCAGATTTCCGCCCCACCATGCGCCAAATATCTTGCTCGGTTCGCCGTAATGTGCGTAATCTACTGACGGCGTTGTCCAGTCTGCGCCCCTTGAAAAATCGGGGTAGCATTCAGTCCCCTCTACCATGATTAACAAATTCGGGTTCTGCTTCAAACATGCCATTGCACCACGTTCAGCGGCATATTTCCAGTTGTTTTCATCCTTGGAATTGTCCCATTTCGCAAATTTTCCCTCTTCCGGCTTTCCGTGGGGTTCGTTCTTTAAGTCAATCGCTATGATGGTATCATCATCTTTGTAATATTCCGCAAACCATGATAATGCCTCTAACCAATCATCTGTACTGTAATTATCATCATACCACAAAGGATAATTGTGTCCGGCTGCGTTGGTGGTTGCGCTGTGAATATCCATCATAATTTTGATACCGTTTTCTCTGCACCACTCGACAGCCTGATTCCAAATGTCAAAGCTGTATTTGACTGTACCGCCCTCAATGCCTTCCACTGTCAATTCCGGATTAGACCACTCATTCACTTTGATAATGGGGTCTGGCTCTTTGTTCTTCCATTGTAAAATGATTTCCGTTGACATTGGCACTCTTAACAGATTAAATCCATGGTCGGCTATCAAATTCAAACAATCATGCATATTCGCTGACCATACACCGTCAAATACCTGTGAGCCTACATTGTAGCCAAACCAGTTTACTCCTGTCATCCAGACTTCATTTCCGTACATATCGACAACTTTCCCATTTTCTACGTGTAACCAGTCGTCATGATATGCGTCCGGTGTATCTTCTGCATTCGCTGGAATGATGCCTGTCATCCCCATCAGCATGGATGCTGAAATTGCAATTCCGGCAATTCTCCGGAAAATTCCCTTTTTCATAATGTCCTTTCCTCTCTTTCTGCAACTCATTGTTGCAGTTCTATTTTAACATATTTTTCAGGGAATGTCAATCAGTTTTATACAAAAGTAAATCAATGTTGAAAAAACAAATTTGATATTATATTTTTGTGAAATACACACAAAATTCAAATCAAACCATTGACTTTTTCTGCAAAATATGTTATAATGAGAAAAGTTGCTAACGAAAGGAGTTGTCTCTCTCATGATGATGTTTTATTCAAATTGTACAATCAGCGTTTTGCACAACGGGGGGGGCAATTCATTCCTTAATTAGTGATTATGCACAATTTTATCAAATTATCAGCACATCAGAGGACGTTTTTTTCTGTCCTTTTGGTGTGCTGTCTGTTTTTTCAAGGAGGTACTCTTATGGAACAGGAAAACGAATTTATGGGATTGGAGGAAGAAAGAAAAATGAATTTGAAACCTATTTTGATTGCTGGGCTTGCAGGTTGTATTTTATCTGGTGCTGTGGTTGGTGGAATTGCTCATTATAATGCCAATAAAAAGGCAAAAGTAGCTATTACTTCCACACAGCTCGGCTCTTGGATTGAAAGTGCTAGTGATTTGGTATCAGAAAAATATCACTACACTGACCTCGTAGACCACCACGAAGAAGGAAAAAAGATAGGAGATTTTACTATTCCGCTGACAGAAGAACAGACTCTTGTCGTTTATAGCGGAACTATCAATGCTGGTATTGATGTTTCCGAAATTACTTATGATATTGATGAAGGAAAGAAACAAATTACTTTGACATTGCCTGAACCGAAAATTATTGCACATGAAGTTGACCATGATAGTGTTAAATCTTACAAAGTAAAAGATTCCTTATTCCACAAAGAATCTTATGAAGAATTTGCAGAAGTTATTTCCTCTGCCAAAAAAGAAAAAGAAGAACAACTTGCAGAAGATACTGAATTTCTTGATGGTGTCATGAAAGATGCAGAAGATAGTTTGAATAATCTTTTGACTGCTGTTGGTGTGACTGAAAGTTATACAATTGTCTTTAAGTAAATTCAAAAAGCCGTCCTGTTGCAGACGGCTTTTTTGTTATACCATGGTTGTCACTTTCAAAGATAATTGATTCTGTTCGGCGGTCAATAATACTGTGTCCCCTGTATGGATTTCTCCATTCAACCACAAATGCGACAGCGGACTTTCTACATTCTGCGTTAAATACCGCCTTAATGGTCTCGCTCCATAATCTGCTGTTTCCGGACAGGATGCTGATTTCTCAATTGCCTGTCTGTCATATAACAGCGTGATTCCCATTTCTTTGGTACGTTCGGCAATTTCTAATAATTGCCTTTCTGCAATGGCGCATAAACTCTCATGACTTAATTTATCAAAACATAATATTTCATCCATTCGCCCTATCAATTCCGGTGATAATGTCTTTCTGAGCGTTTCCATTGCAACGGAATGATTTTCTGTCTGCTTCTCAATAAAGCCCATTCCATTCGACTTTTCATGCATTCCAATGTTGCTTGTCATGAAAATCATACAGCTTCTTAAACTGATTTTCCGCCCTGAACCGTCGGTGAATGTACCATCTTCCAGAATCTGCAACAACAAATGCAATACATCCGGATGCGCTTTCTCAATTTCATCAAATAATACTACACTGCATGGTCTTTGCCGTAACTGCGCACAAAAGGGCGTTTCTTCTGTGAATCCTACATATCCGGGGGGCGAACCAATTAAACGTGAAACTGAATGCTGTTCCATATATTCCGACATATCCACACGGATTAACGCTTTTTCATCTCCGTATAAACTTTCCGCCAATGTCCGCACTAATGCCGTTTTTCCTACTCCGGTCGAACCTAGCAATAAAAATGAACCTGTCGGGCGGTGAATGTCCCTGAATCCGCTCCCTGCACGGCACACCGCATCACATAATTTTTCTATCACTGCATCATGTCCAATGATTTTCTCCGTCAAGGCGGTTTTTAACTGCAATAAGCGTTCCTGCCTTGCACTTGTCATTTGTGTCAACGGAATTCCTGTCCGGACTGAGGCTACTTCTGCTACGTCTTCGGTGCAGACCGTTTTCCCTTTCAGGGATGCCCTTGCACACGCTTCATCCATTAAGTCAATGGCTTTGTCTGGGAAACTCTTTCCGCCAATATATTTCTGTGACAACTCCACACACGCTCTTAATACCGCTGTACTCAATTGTACATGATGATACCTTTCGTATCCTTCCCGAAGTCCGTCCAGTATCGCCAGCGTTTCCGTGCCTGACGGCTCTCGGATGTTTACCGCCTGAAACCGCCTTGCCAGTGCGCCGTCTCGCTCTATCGTCCGGCTGTATTCTGCTGGTGTCGTCGCTCCGATTAACCGCAGTTCCCCTCTCGCCAGTGCCGGCTTTAACAGGTTTGCTGCATCGATTGCCCCCTCTGCTGCGCCTGCTCCTACTATCGTATGAATCTCGTCAATAAACAATATCATCCGCCCATTCTGACGGATTTCATCAACACACGCCCTTACTCGCTCTTCAAAGTCTCCCCTGTATTTCGCTCCGGCTAACAATGCCCCTAAATCCATCGAGAAAACAAAATATCCTTCTAACTGTGAGGGCACTTCGCCTCTTGCAAACCGCTCCGCTACTCCCTGCACAATCGCTGTTTTCCCTACCCCCGGTTCTCCTATCAAACAGGGATTATTTTTACTGCGCCTTGCTAAAATCTGCAATACCCTTTCCGTCTCGTCTTCTCTCCCAATCAAGGGGTCATCTTCCGGACACGGTAACAATAATTTCCCATACCGAAACAAATTCGGGAATTCGTCCTCCGTCGGTGCGTTCGGTAAGCCGGAAAATTTCTCCCCTAAACATGCACACGCTATCCGCTTCAAATCTGCCTGCAAAATTTCCAGCATCTCTGCGGCGGCGCAGTTTTCATCCTGCACCATTGCCAATAACATCCATCTCGTTCCGACTCGCTTCGTTCCCTGCCTGTCGGCAATGTCCTGTGCGATGCGGAACATTCTGTGCAATGTCGGGGTCATGTCTCGGTATGTGGGAGAAGTACGGCTTCCCTTTCCTACTGTGCGCAGTAACTGCTTTGTCAGCATCTCTTCCGAAAATCCGGCTTTCCTTAAAATGGATGATGCCGAATTCGGTTGTTGCCGTAATAATCCCGTTAAATAATGCTCCGTGCCTATATAGGTGTGCCCCATCTCTCCGGCAAGATACATCGCTGATTCTAACGACAACAACACATTCTCCGAAAATCTGTCAATGTCATATTGTATATTCTGCAAATTGCTTCAGCTCCTTTTTGAAATCAGTACTTCCCTATTATACCACATTTTTCATGCGATATTTGCCGAAATTTGTCGGTTCGTTTCTTCCTGTGAAGATTTTCGGCTTTTTGCAAGCAATTCATATTTCCGCTTGGTCGCCATTCCTCCACGAATGTGTCTTTCCCTCTTGTTGCATAACAAGACTTCATGCACCTGCTCTGCAAGGTCGGGGCGGATTCCGGCTAAACGCTCACTGACATCTTTGTGTACTGTACTCTTTGAAATCCCGAAATGTTTCGCTGTGGCTCTGACTGTCGTCTGGTGCTCTAATATGTATATTCCGAGCGTGACCGCTCTTTCTTCTGACTGAATATGCATGGTATCACTCCATTTCTGTTGGGTTCTTTGCAATATATGCAGAAAATATGGATTTTATCACTATTTTCAGCGTAAATGATAACCAGCTTTTTTCAGCTGTCATTTACTTGCAATTTTCACTGCATTGTGATATAATTGAAAATAGTTCCGGTAATGTCTCGTTTGATGAAAATGGGGTGTGCTCTGAAATTACCTCTCCATAATCTACTGCTTTTCTATGTAAACCAGCGCAACACCTTCCAAAAGAAAAAGCAATCATGCACTTTCCATAAAATAACAGCAATTTTGCGAAAATTCCTACGCAAAATAACAGAAACCTGTCAAACTGTTTTTTGATGATTGACAAAACCTTGACAAACTCTGAAAAAAGTAGTATGATATAGAATATAGAAAGGGATGTGCACTCCACATCCGATGGAAAGGAAGATGTCATTATGTTTAAAGAATTTGCCCCTGAGTGGGAAGGGTTCACAGCTGGCAGATGGAGCAATACCTCTGTCAATGTCCGTGACTTCATCCTGAAAAACTACACACCCTATGACGGTGATGAAAGTTTTCTCGAAGGTCCTACCGAAGCGACTACAAAGCTCTGGGAACAGGTCATGGATTTGTCTCGTCAGGAGCGTGAAGCCGGCGGAGTTCTGGATATGGACACCAAGATTATTTCTACTATCACTTCTCATGAAGCTGGTTATCTCAACAAGGATTTAGAAAAAATCGTTGGTTTCCAGACTGATAAGCCTTTCAAGCGTTCCCTCCAGCCGTTCGGCGGTATCCGTATGGCTCAGCAGGCTTGCAAAGAATA
>DGHF01000105.1:21144-22515 GCA_002392545.1 Ruminococcus sp. UBA3855 | reverse complement strand
GTTTTTGATGCCTATACTCCTGAAATGAAACTCGCAAGACATGCAGCAATTCTGACTGGTCTTCCGGATGCTTATGGTCGTGGGCGTATTGTCGGTGACTATCGCCGTGTGGCATTGTACGGCGTTGATATGCTGATTCAGGATAAGGAACACCAGAAGGAAACTCATTTCGTTCGTATGACTTCCAAAAATATCCGTCTGCGTGAGGAACTTTCTGAACAGATTAACGCTTTGAAGGATTTGAAGAAGCTGGGCGAAATCTACGGCTTTGATATTTCCCGTCCTGCAAGAACTGCACAAGAAGCTATTCAGTGGCTGTATTTCGGTTATCTGGCTGCTGTCAAGGAGCAGAATGGTGCTGCTATGTCTCTGGGGAGAACTTCCACATTCTTGGATATTTATATTCAGCGTGACCTTGAAAGAGGTATCATCACCGAAAAAGAAGCTCAGGAATTGATTGACCATTTCATTATGAAACTGCGCCTTGTCAAGTTCGCAAGAACTCCGGAATATAATTCCTTGTTCTCTGGTGACCCGACTTGGGTTACGGAATCTATCGGCGGTGTTTCTGTTGACGGTCAGCACATGGTTACAAAGAATTCTTTCCGTTACCTCAACACCCTCAATAACCTCGGCACTGCTCCTGAACCTAATATGACAATTCTGTGGTCTACCAAATTGCCAACTAATTTCAAGAGATTCTGTGCGAAAATGTCTATCAAGTCTTCTTCTATTCAGTATGAAAATGATGACTTGATGAGAGTTACTCACGGTGATGACTATACTATTGCCTGCTGTGTATCCTCTATGAGAATCGGCAAGGAAATGCAGTTCTTCGGCGCAAGAGCGAACCTCGCAAAATGCTTGCTGTATGCTATCAATGGCGGTGTTGATGAGCGTCTTGGTTTGCAGGTAGGTCCTAAATATCGCCCTGTCGAAGGTGATTACCTTGACTATGATGATGTAATGCAGAAATATGATGACATGATGGAATGGCTTGCTGGTCTGTATGTCAATACCCTGAATGTTATCCACTTCATGCATGACAAGTACAGCTATGAAAGATTGCAGATGGCTCTGCATGACCGTGATGTCAAGAGATATTTTGCAACTGGTATCGCTGGTTTGTCCGTTGTGGCTGATTCTCTTAGTGCTATCAAGTATGCAAAGGTAAAGTGCATCCGCAAGGATATTGAAATCAAGGATAAGGCTGGCAATGTCATTGACGTTGCAAAGAATGTTATTGTTGATTATGAAATTGAGGGCGATTTCCCGAAATACGGCAACGACGATGACAGAGTTGACCAGATTGCTGTGAATATTGTTCGTACTTTCATGGACAAAATCAGAAAGCACCATACCTATCGTGAC
>DGHF01000105.1:0-21009 GCA_002392545.1 Ruminococcus sp. UBA3855 | reverse complement strand
TTCCGCTTGCCCCCGGTGCAAACCCCATGCACGGACGTGATACCAGCGGTGCAATTGCTTCCCTTTCTTCCGTTGCAAAGCTTCCCTTCCGTCACGCTCAGGATGGTATCTCCAATACCTTCTCCATCGTTCCGGATGCGCTCGGCAAAAATACCAGAATTTTCGCCGGAGACCTCGATATTGACCGCCTCGAACAAGAGGCTATCAGAGAGGCTGAAGATGCTGAATCCTGAAAAAAATCCTCAGATTCCTGAGGATAGGGATGTTGACGAACTCGTTGCTCTTCTGGATTCTCTGGTGTCTTCCGGAAGTCAGCATATTAACCTTGATATTGGCGAAGTTACCAAGGTTCAGACCGTCAACAGCACTGAATGCAACCCCAAATTAGGTCCTTGCGCTCTTCCGAATGTTGAGCTTGAAGATGATTTCGAAGGCGAAGAAAAAACCGACGAAGACGAGGACTTTTGAAAAATGAACCGTCCGGAGGGGCTTCTCCCTCCGTGACGTTCCCAATTTATCTTATACTATATTATTTCAAGGAGGTTTTTACCATGGCAGAAGTACAGAACGAACAGCAGGTTGACAATCTGGTTGAGATGCTCGATGCCTATGTGCAAAAGGGCGGTCATCACCTCAATGTGAATGTTTTCACTCGTGAAACCCTGCTCGATGCACAACAGCACCCTGAAAAGTATCCTCAGCTTACTATCCGTGTTTCCGGTTATGCTGTCAATTTCATCAAGCTGACCAAGGAACAGCAGGACGATGTTATCTCCAGAACTTTCCACGAAAAAATCTGACATTGTTCCCGAAAATACGCCGTCCTTCCGGACGGCGTTTATTTTTCTTATGAAAGGAGTATTTTTATGAAAGGCTATATTCATTCTACGGATTCTTTCGGCACGGTGGATGGTCCGGGTATCCGCTTTGTGATATTCTTTCAGGGCTGTCCTATGCGCTGTCTCTATTGTCATAACCCTGATACGTGGGCGGTCTGTCAGGGCAAGGAAATGACCGTCTCTGAGCTTCTCACGGCTTATGAACGAAACAGGGAATTTTACTCCAACGGCGGTATTACCTGCACCGGCGGTGAACCTATGCTTCAACCTGAATTTCTCAAAGAACTCTTCACCACTGCGAAACAAAAAAATATTCACACCTGCCTTGATACTTCCGGTATCACGTTTAATCCCCAACATCCTGAAATGGTGGATGGTATTCTTGATGTGACTGACCTTGTCATGCTTGACATCAAACACATTGATGACGAACGGCATCAGGCTTTAACTGGTCACTCTAACAAAAATATTCTTGCCTTTGCGGAATACGTGAGCGAAAAAAATATCCCCCTTTGGATTCGTCACGTTATTGTACCCCACTGGACAGACGATAAAGACGAACAATTCCGGCTGGGCTATTTTATCGGCGGTCTTAAAACCCTCAAGGCTGTTGACTGCCTGCCTTATCATGATATGGGAAAGGTCAAATACGAGTCTCTCGGCATTCCTTACCCCCTCGAAGGGATTCAGCCAGCTTCCAAAGAGGACGCTCTGCAAGCCCGTGAAACCATCCTGAAGGGCATTAAAAAACGTCTCCTTGACAAACACAGGAAATAGAAAACACCCCCGATTTTTACACGGGGGTGTCAGTTTTCTATTCTGTTGTCAATTACTTGTTGACAGCTTCTTTCAGGTTCTTGCCTGCCTTGAATGCGGGTGCTTTGCAAGCCTCAACTTCCAGCATTTCACCGGTACGAGGGCTACGGCACTTCTTTGCAGCACGCTCACGAACTTCAAACACACCGAAACCTGTCAGTGTTACCTTGTCGCCTGCTACCAGTGCATCCTGAATGCTTTCCAATACAGCATCTACGAAAACGCCAGCTTCCTTCTTGGACTTGCCGGTCTTCCCTGCAACTGCCTGAATCAAATCTGCTTTCTTCATAACAACGCCTCCATGAATATGAATGATATAACTATTATAGCGGAAATTGGCTGATTTGTCAAGTATTTCCGGAAAAATCGTCATTTCTGCATATTTTTGCGAAAAATATACATGAATTTTATCTATTTATACAGAATTGCCCGATTTTCTGGAATTCTGCGGATTTTCCTTTTCTTCCCCTGAGTTCACTGTCTCAATGGGATGATACTTCTTTTTGGCTTTCAACCGCTCAAATACAACGTCATAACCGCCGTTCAAGGAACGGTTTACACGGCTGATGGTTGCTGTGCTTGCGCTGGTCGTTGCTACAATGTCACTGTAGACATGATTTTCACGGAGCATTTTCGCAACCTGCAAACGCTGTGAAAGGGTCTGCAATTCCAGCACCGTGCAAAGGTCGTCAAAAAATGCACTGCACTCTTCTTTTGTTTCAAGGCAGAGAATCGCTTCATACAGTTCGTCTACTGCTTCGGGTTTGTTTCTTCCACGTTTCATGGCTATGATTTCCTTTCTGTTTTGATATACTGCCCTTCAAAGGCATAGCAGCTATTTATATTTTAACACATCATAGCACAAAAGTAAAGACTTTTTTCAAAAAAATTTCTGACAATATGATAATTTTATGCAATTACGCTGTCAAAATATGTACTCACTTCAAAGATGCACGCAATTCCTTGACTTTTTCCATAAATGCCGTCATTCGTTCGGGGCTGACTGGTCTTCGGGTGAAACCTTTCTCCTTGAACCAGCTTCCCACAATTGCACCGTCTGCAATGGCTAACTGCTCCTCACACGTATCAATGGTCATACCTGCGCCGACTATCAACGGAAAATCCCCGATAATTTCACGAAACTGACGGATTTTTTCTATATCTGTGTTCATTCTCGTTCCCTCTCCGGTCACGACAATTGCATCACAACGTTGCATCCCAATTTCAAGGTCATACTCTACCGACTTTCCGGAATGCACGGGCTGATACTTGAAACGGACTCCGCCCATCACAAACACTGACCCATCACGGACACGCTCTATCATTTCGGCATATTCCTTGTCTTCCTGCGTTCGCAAATGCCCTCTGATGGAATCCACCTGCATAAATGCTCCGCCGTATCTTTTGGCGAGTTCATAGCTCAGTTCGAAATCTCCCAGCACATTCACGCCGTATACATGGTCGGAATACTTCTCCTGCAACCATCTCAATGCATTCACAACATCTATCAAGTCACCATAATAATTTTCAACCAGTATCGCATCAATTCCAGAATCATACATCTGCTGAATTTCGGTTTTGGCGATTTCAAATGTGGCTTCGTTGCCCTTTCCACGAAGATGGAGCATCCCGATAATGGGCTTTTTTACTTTGAAAACATCCTCAAATTTCATGCGTCCCCCTGTTCTGAAAAGTCTTCCGTATCGTCGGCAATTTCAGACAGAATTTCCTGCAACCTCTCCAGCCCTTCCCCTGTTTTGGAGGAAAACCAGATTTTGTGAACGTCATCAAAATAAGGGATTTCCCTTGAAAAGCCTTCTTCCCTTGCCTTGCGTTCGGAATGATTCAGTTTGTCCGTCTTCGTGAATACGATAATAAACGGAATTTCTGATTCTACCAGAAATTCTGTCATCTGTATGTCGTCCGCTGAGGGTGCGTGTCTTGAATCAATCAACTGTATCACAAGTTCTAAATTCCGGTCTAAATTCAGATAGCCCGAAATCAGTTTCCGCAATCGTTCCTGTTCACTCCTCGACGTTTTGGCATAGCCATAACCCGGCAGGTCTACAAAATATACTTCGTCTACCTGATAAAAATTGATTGTCGCTGTTTTCCCCGGCACGGTGCTGACCCGTGCCAAGGATTTGCGATTCACAAGTTTATTGATAAGCGACGATTTTCCTACATTTGAACGCCCCAGAAATGCAAATTCCATTCTTTCAGGTGATGGAATCTGCGATATTTTGCCGTAAGAAGCTGTGAATTCCGCATTCTGAAAAATCATGTGGACACTCCTATTCTGTTCGTAACGGCAGAGGAGGAAGATTTCTTTTTCGTTGCCTTGCGTTCAAGGGCAATTTCTAAGACTTCCGAAAGTTCTTTCACCGGAATGAACTTGATTTTCTCCTTTACAACGTCGTCTACCTCTTCAAGGTCGGCGGTGTTCTCCTCCGGAATAATAACTGTATAAATTCCGGCTTTATATGCTGCCATTGCCTTTTCACGAAGTCCGCCTATGGGCATTACCTTTCCATGCAGTGTGATTTCTCCGGTCATTGCCACGTCTGCACGGACTGGAATTCCTGAAAGTGCAGATACTAACGCTGTCGTCATGGTCACACCTGCGGAAGGTCCATCCTTCGGAACTGCCCCTTCCGGTGCATGAATGTGAATGTCCTTCTGCTGGTAGAAATCCGGAGAAATGCCGTATTCTTTGGCAATGAATCTTGCATAGCTTACGGCGATTTTCGCACTTTCCTGCATGACGTTTCCTAATGAGCCTGTCATTTCAATTTTTCCGTTGCCGTCCAATACAAGGGCTTCCAACGGCATCAGTACTCCGCCTACAGATGTCCATGCAAGTCCGTTCACAAGTCCAACTGTGTTTTCCTTGCTCTGGTCGTCGGGTAAATACTTCGGAATGCCGAGATATTTCTTCAAATCTTCTTTCTTTACGGCAATACGCTTTCTTTCTCCCATTGCTACCGATTTCGCAGCCTTCCGGCATACGGTTGCAATTACTCTTTCCAGATTACGGACTCCGGCTTCCTTTGTGTAGCTGTCAATCATTTCATACAGTGCTTCATCTGCAATCTTGCATTGCACATTCGTCAAGCCGTGTTCCCTTACCTGCTTCTTGACAAGATGCCGTTTTGCTATCTGAAATTTTTCTTCTCTGGTGTAGCTCGGAAGTTCGATAATTTCCATACGGTCACGCAAGGGGTCAGGAATTTCCTCCAATACATTCGCTGTTGCTACAAAAATAACCTTGCTCAAATCAAACGGTATTTCAAGATAGTGGTCACGGAATTCAGAGTTCTGCTCTCCGTCCAGTACCTCCAATAATGCCGCTGAGGGGTCGCCTTTGTAATCGTTCCCCATCTTGTCAAGCTCATCAAGGAGAATTACCGGATTCTTTGTCCCTGCCTGCTGTAACGCCGTGATAATCCGCCCCGGCATTGCTCCGATGTAGGTCTTTCTGTGTCCTCGGATGTCGGCTTCATCTCTCACACCGCCAAGCGATACCCTCGCAAATGCCCGACCAATTGAACCGGCAATTGACTTTCCGATTGAAGATTTCCCCACCCCAGGGGGACCTACTAAACAAAGTATCTGCCCTTTTAAATCCGGATTCAATACACGCACTGCAAGGCTCTCAATAATTCGCTCTTTGACTTTCTCCAGTCCGTAATGGTCAGCATCTAATGCAGACTGCGCCTTTTTCAAGTCAACGTGTTCGTCTGAAAGAGTATTCCACGGTAAATCAAAAACAGTATCCAGATAACTCGTCACCACATATGCTTCCTGTGAGGCTGGGGGCATCTGGCGCAGACGTGCAATTTCCTTGTAAAGCTTTGCACTGCTCTCCTCAGGGAGATACATCTCAATTTCTTCTAAACGCTCTACATAATAGCTTTCGTTGCGTTCTCCGGTATCCTCTCCAAATTCGTCATGGAGCTGGTTGGTGATGGTTCTCAGCTGCTCACGGAGAAAATACTCTTTCTGCCCCTGGTCAATGGATTCCTGTGTCTTGTCGTGGATTTCCTTTTCCATTGCAAGAACCATTGTTTCACGTGCCAGCATTTCATTGAGCATTCTGAGACGTTCGGAAAGTTTCCCCTCTTCCAAAAGGGTCTGCTTATCCTTGAAATCCAGCATAGAATTAAAGACGATTTCTTCATAGACCTTTGCAGGGTCAGTCTGACAAATGACTGTAATCAACAGCTCTTTGGGCATTTTCGGGAACATTTCAGCATAATTCTGGTATGTAGTCTTGACGGCTCTCGCCAGTGCATCCATTTCCTTTTCGTCAATGTCTTCACGGGAATTGAGAGGGAGTCGGCGAACGTCTGCCATCAATACGCCGTCTTCATTGGTGACTTTCCGGAATTTTGCACGGTGAAGCCCTTCTACAAGAACACGAACAACGTCATCCTGTGATTTGACTGTCTGCCTGATTTCGGCAACCACACCAATTTCAAACAAATCAGTTGCTTCAGGCGTTTCGTCAAATACATCCTCTTGCGCCACTAAAAAAATACGTCTGTCGCTGTGCAATGCTTTTTCAATCGCCTTGACGGACATTTCCCTTGCAACATCAAAGTGCATAATCATATGCGGAAATGCAACCGTACCACGGAGCGGAATCACGGGAATAATTTCTGATAATTTTCTTTTTTCCGGCATTCTGAATACCTTCCTTTCTATCGGTCAGAGGGTGTCTTCTGTTCTTATATTATACTACATTCCGAAACAAAATGCAAGCGGAAATTTCCGGTTTTGCATATGTCACAAAAAGCCACACGGCGGTGTGGCTTTTATGCAAATCAAAGATTGACAACTTTATTACGGCGGTCGGTGAGAATCGGCTGTACACCGTCAGTGACACATTCTTTGGTGATGGTGACTTTTCCGATGTTGGTATGTGTGGGAATGTTAAACATACTATCCATCAGAATCCCTTCCATGATGGAACGCAACCCTCTTGCACCGGTTTTCTGTGCAATAGCTTTTTTGGCAATTTCTTTCAACGCCTGTTCGTCAACTTCCAGTTTCACATCATCATAACCGAACAGCTTCACATACTGACGAATCAGCGCATTTTTCGGTTCGGTCAGAATCTTGACAAGTGCATCTTCATCCAGTGCGTTCAATGCGGTGATAACCGGCAAACGTCCTACCAGCTCCGGAACAAGCCCGAAACTTACTAAATCCTGCGGAATTGCCTTCTGGAAAATATTTACATCTTCTTGGGCTGACTTGGAGGCAATTTCTGCACCAAATCCCATGCCAGAGGGAAGCAGTCTTTTCTGAATACATTTTTCCAGTCCGTCAAACGCTCCACCACAAATGAATAAAATATTCTTTGTGTTAATCTGGATACACTCCTGATTCGGGTGCTTTCTTCCGCCCTGTGGCGGTACGTTGGAAAGCGTTCCTTCCACAATCTTCAACAATGACTGCTGTACACCTTCGCCCGATACGTCACGGGTCAGGGACGGGCTTTCTGATTTTCTTGCAATCTTATCAATTTCATCAATGTAAATGATTCCACGCTCCGCCGCTTCAACGTCGAAATCTGCCGCCTGAATCAGACGGAGTAATACATTTTCTACGTCGTCGCCGACATAGCCGGCTTCTGTAATGGTTGTTGCATCAGCAATTGCAAACGGTACATCCAGAATTTTCGCCAGTGTCTGCGCCAAAAATGTCTTTCCAACTCCGGTAGGACCAAGCAGAAGAACATTGCTCTTCTGCAATTCTACGTCCTTGCCGTCGTCCTGACTCATGATTCTTTTGTAATGATTATACACGGAAACTGAAAGAGAAATTTTCGCCTGCTCCTGTCCGACAACATACTGGTCAAGTACTGACTTGATTTCTGCCGGACGCAACAGCTTGAATGTCCTCGGCTTTTTCTTTTTCTTCTCTTCCGGTAGCTTTTCCTTGTGACGACCTGCACCCGGCCCGAAAATCATGTCATAACAGGTGCAGACACATTCATCACAGATGTTGTACATTCCGGCGGAAAACATGCTCATGACCTTGTCTTCGCCTTTACCGCAGAAATTACAGATTTTGAAAGAATTAAATTCCATTCTTATGTTACCTCTTCACAATCACTTTATCAATCAGACCATATTTCTGAGCTTCTTCCGCAGTCATATAATTATCACGCTCTGTATCACGCTCGATAACTTCCAACGGCTGACCAGTATGGAATGAAAGCATTTCATTCATTTTCTGACGTGTTCTGACAAGGTGGTCAGACTGAATTTTGATGTCTGTGCACTGTCCGGAAAGCCCACCGCCACCAATCAACGGCTGATGAATCATAATTTCACTGTTCGGCAAAGCAAAACGCTTGCCCTTTGTTCCGGCGGTCAGGAGAAATGCCCCCATGGATGCTGCCATTCCCATGCAGATGGTGGAAACATCACACTTGATATACTGCATTGTGTCATAGATAGCCATACCAGCAGTAATTGACCCCCCCGGACTATTGATATATAATGAAATATCCTTTTCAGGGTCTTGACTTTCCAGATATAAAAGCTGTGCCACAATCACGCTTGCAGAGGCGGAATTGACATCCTCATGCAACATGATAATGCGGTCATTGAGCAATCTGGAATAAATATCATAGGAGCGTTCGCCACGGCTGTTCTGCTCCACAACGTAGGGGATTAAAGTATTCTCTGCCATTATCGACCCATCCTTTCTGTAATCACATAAAGCATGAGCGAACTGAAAATGGTTCGCTCACGCTGTCATGTCCGGTTCTGCTCTGCTGGAATTATTCAGCAGATTCTTCCGTCTTATTTTCTTCAGCAGGTGCTTCCTCAGCCTTTGCCTCTTCTGCCGGAGCTTCTTCGGTTGTTGCTTCTTCTGCGGGGGCTTCCTCAACAGGAACAACATTTTCCTTTACGAGGTCAATTGCCTTGGTGACACGCAAATCCATGATGTAATCTGCCATCGGAATACGGTTTGCTACCTGTGCAACAGTCATGTGATTTGCTTCTGCAATCTTCTGAAGATTTTCATTCAGTTCTTCCTGAGAAATCTGAATGTTTTCGAGGTCTGCAACCTTTTCCAGTGCCAGACGGAGCTTGACTTCATTTTCTGCACGGTCACGGTTTGTTTCACGGAAATCGGACAAATCCATACCAGTGTACTGGAGATACAGGTCAAGGCTCAGACCGCTTTCACGGAGAGACTGCTCAAAGTTGCTGACAATATTGTCAATTCTGTGCTCAAACATCACATTCGGAATCGGTACATCTACCATTGCAATCAGTGCGTTCATCACTGCGTTGTCAAATGCAACATCTGCATCACGTTCAGCGGATTCTTCCAGCTTCTTCTTGGCATCTTCCTTGAACTCGTCCAGTGTCTTGAACTCTGTGGAATCCTGAATAAATTCGTCATCTACTTCCGGCAGTTCTTCAACTGTGATGCCGTTGAGCTTGCACTTGAAAACAGCTTCCTTGCCTGCATAGTCTTCCATCTGATAATTTTCAGGGAATGTTACAGTCACGTCGAATTCTTCGCCGATAGTCTTACCAGCTACCTGCTCTTCAAATCCCGGAATAAACTGCCCACTGCCTAAGCGGAGCGGGAAATCTTCGCCCTTACCGCCTTCGAATGCTTCTTCACCAAAGAAACCTTCAAAGTCAATGTTGACTTCGTCGCCCATCTGTGCGGGTCTGTCATCAACGGAAACCAGTCTTGCATTTCTCTGACGGAGCATTTCTACCTGAGAATTCACATCAGCTTCGGTTACTTCCTTGACTGCCTTTGTTGCATGGATACCCTTGTAATCGCCGAGCTTTACTTCTGGCTTGGTGATGCAGATAGCCTTGAATACAACGCCCTCTTCCTTGGAAATCTTCTCAGCATCCACTGACGGACGGTCAACCAGTTCAAAGTCAGCGTTCCGCAATGCTTCCGGCAATTCTCTGTTAATCAGGTCGTTGATAGCATCTTCATAAAATACCCCTGCGCCCATACGCATTTCAGCCATCTTACGGCTTACCTTGCCTCTGCGGAAACCCGGGAGAGAAATATTCTTCTTGTTCTTCTGATAAGCACGCTCAACAGCTTGCTCAAATTCCTCTGCTCCTACTTCAAACACCATTTCCACGGTATTAACTTCTGTTCTTGTTGTTGATTTCAAACTCATTTCTCTAAATCCTCCAGACTGAAATTTCATCCCTCTGACGGGATATTCACACGACAATCCGCCGTGCATTTCACATACAGTATATTATACCATATTTACGAAAATTTTTCTATATATTTTTTCAATTTCTGTGAGACTTCTCCAATTATGACAAATCAAAGGATTTTTTCAGGCATAAATTGTAAAAAATCACCAGAAATTAAATGATAACAGATACCCTCTCTCATTCCGGTTACTGCATTTTTATGGGATTTCCCATGCAGATGACCGTAATAACAGTGTTCCACCTTGAATTCATGCAGGACATCCAGCATCAATTGATTCCGGCTGTTGTGGTATAACGGCGGATAATGCAGGAATGCAATGGGCTTTAAATTCTGATTCACTGCTGATTGCAGGGAAACTCTCAATCTTTGCTGTTCTCTCGCCAGAACTTTGGCATTTCCGCTCTGTTTAGGGTCAATGGGTCTGCCGTGAGCATCTGTCTCTCCGGCAATGTTCACCCATCCTCGTGTACCACAAAGCCCATAACCTTCATAGGCATAACAATTGTTGTGGAGTATGTGCAGACTGTCAAAGCCGTTCGCCTTGAAAAAATCTGTCATTTTCTTCATGGAATTCCACCAGTAATCATGATTTCCCTTCAATATAATTTTCGTTCCGGCAAGCTGGTGCAGGAAAGCGAAATCCGCTTTTGCCTGCTCCAGATTCATGCCCCACGATATATCTCCGGCTAATACAATGGTGTCTTCCGGCGAAATCACCTTTTTCCAGTTTTCTTCAAGCAGTACCTGATAATTTTCCCATCCCTGAAAAATGTCCATCGGCTTTTCAGGAACTCCAAATGAAAGGTGTGTATCCCCTAATACATACAACGCCATTGGAATTACTCCGGAATTCCAAGCTGTTTCAGAACATAAGATTCCATATTCTCTTTGCTGATGACTTCGGAGAAACGGACTGCCTTGTCTTTCAATTCTGCCAGTGACTGCGGTACAGGAATACCGGAAACCTCTGCCAGATGTGCTACCTGCTCATATTCGTCCTTGTCGGACTTTGCGCCCTCAATTGCTTCTAATACGCTTGCGCTGAATTTGTAAGGGCTTGCTGTGGAGGCAATCAGGGTCTTGGTGGTGTCGCCTGTCTTTGCAATGTAATCCAGATATACTTTCACTGCTACTGCGGTATGGGTATCGCAAGTGTAGTCATACTGTTCCTTGAAATCATGAATGGTTTTCTTTGTCTCGGAATCATCGCAGAATCCGCCCACAAAGTCAGACTGCAATTTTGCTTTGATTTCGTCGGTGACTTCATATCTGCCCTCTGTGGAGAGTTTGCCGAACCATTCACGAATCTGTGCATCGTCTCCGCCTGTCAGGATGTAAAGCAGTCTTTCCAGATTGCTCGAAATCAGGATGTCCATGGACGGCGAAACAGTTGCAAAAAATTCACGGTTTCTGTCATATACACCAGTTTCAATGAAGTCTGTCAGAACTTTGTTGATGTTGGATGCACAAATCAGCTTTCCAATCGGAACACCCATATTCTTTGCGTAGTACGCTGCGAGGATGTTGCCAAAGTTGCCAGTCGGTACAACAACATTGATAGTGTCGCCGAAATTGATTTCTCCACGCTTCGCCATTTCTACATATGCAGACACATAATACACAATCTGCGGTGCAAGTCTGCCCCAGTTAATGGAGTTTGCAGATGAAAACATCTTTCCGGCATTTGCAAGCTTTTCCTTGACGGCATTGTCTGTGAAAATCATCTTGACACCATTCTGACAATCGTCAAAATTTCCTTCGATTGCACAAACATTTACATTTGCGCCTTCCTGTGTTGCCATCTGTCTTTTTTGCATACTTGACACACCATGGTCAGGATAGAATACCATAATCTCTGTGCCGTCAACGTCCTTAAAGCCCTCTAATGCTGCCTTTCCTGTGTCGCCGGAAGTTGCTACCAAAATCACAACTTTTTTGTCTTCACCGTTCTTTTTGAGGGAGGTTGTCAGCAGGTAGGGGAGAATCTGCAATGCCATGTCCTTGAATGCACATGTTGGTCCATGCCATAATTCCAGAATATCCGCATTCCCGAAAGGCTTTGTCAGTTCTGCAATGTTCGCTGTGTCGAAATTGCTGGTATTGTATGCGCTTGATGTGCAATGTGCAATTTCTTCAGGTGTGAAATCGGTCAGAAATTTTCCAAATACCACGTTTGCACGCTCTGCATAGCTCATATTGGCAAGAGCCTTCAGTTCGTCCGTGGTAATGGTCGGGATTTCGGACGGAATGAACAAACCGCCGTCCGCAGAAATTCCCTGCGCAATTGCCTGCGCACTTGTGACTTTCAGACTGCTGTCTCTTGTACTTTTGTAGTACATTCCTATCATCCTTTCTGATTCAAAAAAATTTTTGGCTATCATCATGAAATCCGCTTTCATCAAAAGCGTTTTCAAGATAATCAATATCAATAATTCGGTCGTTCCATGTCGTGACCTCGGCAATGTCATAACGGAAATACCAGTTTTCTTCTATTATCTGGTATTTCTCACAATATGCATAAGATGCACGGATTATCAGAAATTGCTTCCGCCTGTCAACCGCTTCCACGCCGGAAACTGCTGTCCCAAGTCGGCGGGTTTTCACTTCCACAAAACAAAGCGTTTCGCCCTTTATGGCGATAATATCAATCTCTCCGCCCCTTATCCGGAAATTCCGGCATAATATCTCATACCCTAAAGCCTCCAGATAATATGCAACCGCAATCTCTCCTAATGCACCTTTTTCATGTTTTGTCATAGAATTTTTTCAAAAATGACGGTCTGTGAATGGTGCACGCTCCGTATTGTGTCAGAGCATCATAATGCGCCTTCGTGCCGTAACCTTTGTTACTGTCAAATCCATACTGCGGATATAGTAAAGCCTGCTGTTTCATGTAAGTATCCCTTGCAACTTTGGCAAGGATGGAAGCGGCGGCAATTGTGGCGGATATGGCATCTCCCTTGATAACCGTTTCTTCCTTAATGCCCGTTTTCGGGTATTGGTTGCCGTCAATCAGCACATATTCCGGCTTCACGGATAATCCGCTCACTGCCCTGCGCATTGCCAACAAACTCGCCTGCAATATATTCAGCTCCTCAATTTCTGATACGGATGCTGTGGCGATACAACAGGCTGTTGCTTTCTGCATGATTTCTTTGTAAAGCTTTTCACGGCTCTTTTCGGTCAGCTTCTTGCTGTCGTCAAGTCCTGTGATTCCATGATTTTCAGGCAAAATCACTGCTGCTGCATAAACATCCCCTGCCAAAGGTCCTCTTCCGGCTTCATCTACTCCGCAGATGATTCCAAATTGTTCCCTCATGGCAGTGTCATAGTCCAGCATCAACTGACGGCGGTTTTTGGTTTCCTCTGTCATGACATCAACCTTCTTTCAGTGGTCGCTCCAGAGTAATTTTCCCCAGCTTCGCCCCTCTGAAATCGTCGAGGACGGTCGCAGAGGCTCTCTCTGTGTTGACAATGCCACCTGAAAGGAGCATTCCTCTTTTGCGCCCTACCAATTCAAGGAGCTTGTCTCCGGCGGTTTCGTCCGTTTCCAGCTTGTAACGGTCTTTGAGCGACTGCGGATAATTTTCATGCAGATACTCCAATAATAACATAGAAAGGGCTTCCGTGTCAAGAATCTGGTCACGGATTGCACCAGTAAATGCTAACCGCAATGCAACCTGCTGGTCGTCTAATTTCGGGGCAAGTACCCCCGGCATATCTAAAAATTCCGTCTGTGCATCGATTTTCACCCATTGTTTGGTACGTGTTACCCCCGGACGGTCTTCGACTTTGGCACGTTTGCTCCCTGCCATTTTATTGATGAACGACGACTTTCCCACATTCGGGATTCCGACTATCATCAGGCGGACAGGTCTTCCCACCATGCCCGAACTTTTCCGCTTTTCAAGCAGTTCTTTCAATAGCTGTTCTCTGACAACCGGTAAAAACTGCTTTAACCCCTTTCCGCTGATACAATCGGCTGAAAGGGCTGGAATTCCCTGCTTCTGATACCATCTTACCCATTGGGCAGTGATGTTCGGGTCGGCAATGTCGGCTTTGTTCAGCATTACCATATAGGGCTTACTCTCCGTCAATTGCGCTAAATCAGGGTTGCAGCTACTGAACGGAATCCGTGCATCCAGTAAGGCTACTACCCCATCTACAAGTGGTAAATTCGCTTCAATCATGCGCTTGGTTTTCGTCATGTGACCCGGAAACCATTGGATATTTCCAATCTGAATTTCAGGCATTTTATCGCTCCTTTCCGTCAGTTTACTCTACCAAATTTCTGCAACGGCTGTGTCCTTGCTATCACACACCCTTCGACTTCCGAAAGCGGAACTAACCCGACATCTGCATAACGGCTGTCTTTTGAAACTTCCCGATTGTCTCCCATCACATAAATATACCCCTCCGGTATCGTGATAGGATACGTGAAAGCTGCATCGATGACAGGCGCATTGGTCTTGGTGTTCGTATATGGTTCATCCAGCAACGAACCGTTCCGATAGACATAACCATGTTCAAAATCCATGTCCAATGTCTGCCCTGCTACGGCAATGACACGCTTCACAATCACCTTGTGCAGTCCTTCCGTCTGGTAGGGTGTGCCGTTTTCGTCCAGCAGTCCTGCCCTGTCTGCGTTGATAATGACAATATCTCCACACGAGGGTGTCCAGTCCAGTGCATTCACAAGAAGCCTGTCCTTGTCCTGCAACCTTGGAAGCATGGAATCTCCCTGCACATAAACATTGTGAAATACGTAAATATTCAACAGCAGTATGCAAAATAACGTCGTCAGGGCATAGCTTAGAATGTCCAGCAATGTGCCTATTACCGTATTGACAGACTTGTGTTTCGAAAAACGGATATATTCACGCATAAGCCCCCTCCTGTGACTTACTCAATGAAACCAATTGTTCCAAGGGCTTCCCCTGTTTCTTCATCCTTTCCAGAACCAAAACGGAAAAATGTCGTTCCAAGAATGTCATCTCTTTTGACAAGCCCAACATGCACATTTCGACTGTCTGTGGAATGATTTCTGTTATCGCCCATCACAAACACGTACCCTTCCGGTATTGTAATGGGATACGAGAAAGCACTGTCATCAGATAATGTCTTTTCATTGATATATGGTTCATCCAACAAAACCCCATCAATGTAGACTTCCCCTTTCGAGGCGATAATATTCAGCTCCTGCCCCTCTGTGGCAATGACACGCTTAATCAGGCACTCATCCAGAGAAAAACCGCTTTCCACAACTTCCCCATTGTCTGCAAGAATATGTCCGCTCCGGTTATTCACAACAACAATGTCTCCATATTTCGGCTCGTAAAAAAGCCGGTACATTGCAAGGCGGTCTCCGTTGTGCAGTGTAGGAACCATTGAACGCCCTTCTACTGTGACAGGACGGATTAAATAAGAAAATACCATCAGGAGTATAAAGCCATAGAATATTACTGTCTCCAGAATGTCAAGAATATCGTCCAATAATGCCTTTTTGTCAATCGGCTTCTTTTGGGTTTCTTCTGGATTCCGAGTTTCTTCCTGCTGTTCCTCCTGCGGTGAAAGTTCTGCTGTATCCATCGTTCTCCACCTCTCTTAAAAAGCACACCTTTTTCATGCGCTGTTCTCTACATAATAGCAAAAAAGGGACTTTCAGTCCCTCCTGCAAGCAATACGCACTGCAAAAACAGCGTGAAAGCTGTCCTTGCAGTATTCCGTACGCCGATTGTGATTAAAGCTGTTCCTTGACCTTTGCAGCCTTGCCCACTCTGCCACGCAGATAGTAGAGCTTTGCTCTGCGTACCTTACCATGTCTTACCAGTTCAACCTTGTCTACAGCAGGGCTGTGCAGAGGGAATACACGCTCAATGCCGACACCGTGAGCAACTCTTCTTACTGTGAAAGTCTCACTGATTCCGCCGTGCTTCTTAGCGATAACAGTACCCTCAAAAATCTGGATACGGCTCTTTTCGCCTTCCTGAATGCGTACATGTACCTTGACAGTATCACCAATTTCCACAACAGGGGCATTTTCCTTCAAACTTGATTCGCTGATTTTCTTCAATGCATCCATTTTCTTTACCTCCTAAATTTCCGCTTCTTCATTCGTGTCGCCCATCTGCCACATTCAGCATCATGCAACAGACTGCCGGACTGCCTGCCCTTTGCAAGTCAGCTCCCACCAGAGGATGAAACGATTTAATGTCTTTCGGCATTAACCCTCATCCGGACAAGCCGGACGGATTTCAAATGCTTTTATATCATAACATATTTTTCAGGAAAAATCAAGTGTTTTTACGAAAAAATTTCTCCATTTTGACAAAAAATTTTTGTTCTGAGTATTTTTGTTACCAAAATCGGCTTTTCTGCGTACTTTTGAAAGGCATCTGTCACAACCGTGACATTCAAATTTCCCTCGTTTCCTGCCGGAAGTCGCAAAGATAAACATAAATTGTCATTTTCTGCCGTCATTCCCTCAATGGTTATCATGGGTTTGATGTCAATGGTCTTCATGCCTTTTTTGGTTTTCTTCTCCGTGAGTATCTGCTCTTGTGAAATGAAATCATTCCAGAATTGTGACAGATTTTCCCCTTGCAAGGTCACGTCATAACACGCACTTCCAATATGCTGGGCTTCATATTTCGGCTCGTGTACTGAAATTGCCTTTAATCCCTCCGGCATGGAGGCATTTAATCTTGATAGAATTTCATCGTCCGGCACTTCCTCTGTTAAACGGAAATCCATCACTTCACAGATGCTCTCCGCCCCCAATGACAATGCCAATGGAAACATTAAGTATAAATGCGGATGAAAGCCCTCTGTGTACCATGCCGGCAAATCTGACCGCCGGATTGCCCGTATCATACAGCGGTTTAAATCCAAATGAGAGATGTATTTCACCCTCCCACGCTTTTCAAATGTGATGCGGTAGTCTTTCAAATGGTTCACTCCCCTCAAATTTGTGGTCTTACTACATCCCAGTAAATCTCTCTATTTTCATATAGATTTTCGATAACTTCAAAAATATTTTCCCCCAAAAGTGCAATCTCATATTCGAATACACCATAAATTCTTAAATCGGTATCCAATACCAGCCATGTATTATAAGAACTAATTCCACCAATCGGAATCAATGCACTTTTTGCATAAATTTCGTAAAGGTCTAAATAATGCTGATATATACCATATTCTGTTGGAAATATCTGGATGTTATAAGAATTAACAAATTTATGTTTTGGTCTTTTCTGAGCTTCGAAAAATATCTCTAACTCTCCGAAATTTTTCAAAAACTCCCGTTGTTGCTGGTTGATGGAATGATTGTTTTCTTTCAGATAGTTAAGAATATTTGTGATGTCTATTTTTCTGTCTGCTGTCCAGCCGTTTTGAGAAAGTATGTCAAAAATCACTCTGTTCATTGTGAATCCTCCTCACGAAAAACAAGATTTGACCGCTCCTCTTCCCATGCCTTCACTCTCTTTCTGAGAAATCCAAACCAGATAATTGCTGTTAAAGCCGGAATGCTCAAAAGCCACCAAGGCTTGAATGATGTGTTTTCTGTGACTGCATAGTCTGCACCGCTTTCCTTGTCTGTATATCGCAAATTTCCGTATTTCACATAATAACGTCCCTTGTCCGTTATCAGTTCATAGTCATGATTATCAAGTGTATTCCAAAATTTTTCTGTCTCGTCATTGTCTGGACAGCTAAAAATTTCGTAGTCTTCATAGCCGTTTACTTTGATAATTCTATAATCATTTCCATCCCAAGACGATGACAGATAAATCAATAGTATGTCATTATCCCATTGTAATGTTACATTTGTTCTGTAAAGTGCCTTGTAAATTGTAAAATCATAAAATCCATATTCATCATAAATATTGATACCTTTGTTATCAATAAAAGTCGCTATTCTGCCAGTATCTGCAACCGCAAAAGACTGTATTATCCCTGTTTTCTCTACCTTTGAGAAATTTAAATTATCATTCTGCTCACATTCTTCCGTTACCAGAATTTCATTATCTGCTTTTGCAGTGATTTGAAAATCGAATGATACTATCATACAACAACTCAAAGACAGTATCAGATAAATTATCAGGATTTTTTTCATGCCTTTGTGTGCTTTCAAAAGGGGTTGCTCCTTTCAAAGAAATTTAACACTATCCGTAAATTGGAATGATGCTATCAAAATAATAGCCGTTACTAAATTTATCCCAGTTATAATCAAAACTTCTTTGATATTGCTACTTATCCATCTTGATTTATTGTATTCGGAATAGAGGGAAGAACTTCCATGATTATGTTCGTAAATGATTGCAGTAACACCACCTATTACAGCACCACATACAATTGATGCCAGTAGTATTTTTTCGGCTGTAACTGATGATATATTATTAAATATTTTCTGACAATAACAGGTAACTACATTGATTATCACACCACTACACCATGCACCAGTAAGCCCCCAAAAAACGATTCTCCCCCCAAATGGATTACCACTCATAAAAACTTAACTCTCCTCTTTATTTTTTATTTAAATGGGGACAAATGCCCTTTAAGTCTTAGCACGTTTCGCAAAAAGCCAACGCAAAACGCACTAAGGGGCATTTTTCCCCATAACCCCTTTTTAACTCACGGAAAACATGGTCTGCCTAAACATTTGTTAGCCCCACATCCCCCACAATATTCACGACATGGCGGTGTCGTTTCTCCTGCATGGGCTTTCTGATTCTCACGAATCAAGAACTTTTTCGATACCATATAATCAATGTGACTCCATGGCATGACTTCTTCATAACTGCGTGTACGGTTCGCATAAAATGCAGGGTCAAGCCCATTCTTTTCAAATGCACTATACCAGCGTTCCGCCTTGAAAAATTCGTCCCAGCTGTCCAGATACCCCCCATCTTTCCACACATCATACAGCACTTGACACAATCGCCTGTCACCTCTTGCAAGGACGGCTTCAATCTGACTGATGTCAGAAACGTGCATACTTGCCTTGATACGTTTCGACTTGATAGCCTTTTTCAAAACTGCCTGTTTGCGGAGGATTTCGGCTTTTTCCGTCTGCGGTTCAAATTCAAACGGTGTGAACGGTTTCGGCACAAATGTTGCGGTACTGATGGAAACTTGCAATTTTCCTTTTGCACGTTCCGGCATACTGTAAAATAAATCTACCACTTTTTCCGCTAACTGTGCGATTCCGACAATATCCTCGTCTGTCTCCGTGGGTAAGCCCATCATGAAATATAACTTGACTTGTGTATACCCCCCTTCAAAGGCAATCCGACAAGTTCTCATGACTTCATCTTCCGTGACGTTTTTGTTGATAACGTCACGGAGTCTTTGTGTGCCGGCTTCCGGTGCGAATGTCAGACCGCTTTTTCGAATGGTTGTCACTTTCTCCATGACGGACTTTGAAAAATTATCGATTCGCAAAGAGGGCAGGCTTAAATTGATATGTCTTTCGTCCGTATAAGTCAGTAACTGGTCAAGCATTTCCTCAATTTGTGAGTGGTCACTCGTACTCAATGACGACAGGGATAATTCGTCATATCCTGTACTTTCACAGAGGGCTTTTCCCTGCTGACAGACTGTTTCAGCGGATTTCTCCCGAAACGGTCTGTACAGGAAACCAGCCTGACAAAATCTGCATCCACGAATACACCCCCTCAACACTTCTACAGATACCCTGTCATGCACAATTTCAATAAATGGTACAACAACTTGTTTCGGGTAATAACTTTCATCCATGTTCACCATGACACGCTTGGTAATGGTTGCAGGGGCATTTTCACGGGGTGTCACAGCGTCGATTGTACCGTCTTCATGATAGGTCACGTCATACAATGACGGCACGTAAACGCCTTGAATCTGAGAGGCTTTTTTGAGAAATTCCGAACGTGTCGCCCCATTGTCACGCATTTCCTTGTATAAGTCCATCAATTCGAGGTTGACTTCTTCACCCTCTCCCAATATGAAAAGGTCAAAGAAATCTGCTAAGGGTTCAGGGTTACAACTGCAAGGACCTCCGGCAACTATCATGGGAAATATTGTTTCCCCTCTGTCTCTCTGGAATATGGGAACGCCTGCCAAATCCAGCATATTCAGAATGGCGGTGTAACTCATTTCGTATTGCAATGTAAAGCCGATAAAATCAAAATCTTTGATGGGGTCAAAGCTTTCCAGCGCATACAAGGGAATTTGTTCACGGCGCATCACTTCTTCCATATCCGTCCACGGTGCAAACACCCTTTCACACCAATAATTTTCACGCTCATTTATCAGGGAATACAAAATTTTCATCCCTAAATGACTCATTCCCACATCATAAACATCAGGGAAACAAAATGCAAAGCGTACATCCACTTTTGATTTGTCCTTGACAACCTGTCCCACTTCTCCGCCGGAATAGCGTGAGGGCTTCTGTACTTCCAATAAATACTGCTCAATTTTATCTTTCAACATAAATCAATTTCCTTTGTCGTTATTTTTATCGAAAAATATTGCAAATTTTTCACGGTTTTCAGGGGTGTTCAGATACCCGAACGGTGTCTGCACTCTCCAATTCAATTCTTCCGGCACGAGTAACAAAATTTCATTCTCCACTACGGCGGTCAATTTCATGGGCTTGATTCCTACCATGTAAAGCCCCTTTTTCGTCACAAATCCTGTATTCCACAACAAACTCGACAGAAATAATATCGCTGTCCCCATGCTGATGCGGAAACCGTATGGATTCTCCTTCACAAAATACCGGATTCCCATTACCAGCATGATGATTCCAAATATCCCACACAATGCAAACAATGCATTGACGGAAAACATACTGTAATCAAGGATTTTCGCCCTCTTTGCACGAATCCAGTTCAGATACCAGAATGTCAGGCTTATCCAGAATGCCAGAACTCCCATTACCATAAACAATAATTCAATCATGAAATTCCCTCCTTTTCGTCTTTCAGGAAATATGCAAATTTCTTTCGTTTTTCCGGCTTATCCTCAATCGAAAATAAAAATCTTTTGTTATGTTGCAAGAGAAACTGAATTTCGCCGTTTTTCTCCTCGACTTCTATTAAATGCGGTCTTTTCCCTCCGAAATGATACCAGCCTTTTT
>DGHF01000243.1:5622-15782 GCA_002392545.1 Ruminococcus sp. UBA3855 | reverse complement strand
TATTCTACTAAACGTGGAGATAGCGTGGGAATCATCAAGCTTGAAAATTTATTCCGGCAGATAATGAAATTATGTCAGGAGGATTTATTTTCTGAGGAATTGGAAGAAGAAACTGTTTCTCCAGATACCGCTTCTCAAACGTGGATTTCCAAAATCCTCCATCCTTTCCGAAAATCATAAAGAGGTGACTGTTACTCATGAGAAAATCCTATAGGTTGATTTTTCCATTTCTTTTATTTGCTTTGTGTGCCTGTGGAAAAAAAGCAGAGCCACAAGTAGACATTAAAACATTGAATGTCAGCTCCGTCATCAGTTCTGCAAGAGAATTAACAACGCTCAAATATGAATATACTGATTTTGGTACTTATGAACGAGAAGCTGAAAAAATTGATATTCCACTGATTGGAAAAGCGGATATCCCCATGACAAAGGAAGAATTTATTTTTACTTATGGCGGAACAATTTGTGTTGGATTTCAGCTGGAAGATGTTGTACCGCAGGTAGATGAAGAAAATAAAGTTATCACCATTGAAGTACCTGAACCAATTGTA
The DNA here is from genome assembly GCA_002392545.1 of Ruminococcus sp. UBA3855. Taxonomy (GTDB): domain Bacteria; phylum Bacillota; class Clostridia; order Oscillospirales; family Ruminococcaceae; genus UBA3855. The sequence goes on along the minus strand of DGHF01000243.1, from coordinate 15,231 downwards.
TTAAGCCATACCCCCAACCATGATGCTGATGGTGTTTATGTCATTAAAAATTCCATCAAAACCAATACTAGTGAAAAAATTACTGGTTATGAAGATACAAAAGATAAACTTAGAAAAGCCAAAGAAGAAGCTTTGATGGCACAAGAAGATACTCGAAAAGATGCCATTAAAGAATATAAGAAAATGTGTGAAGCATGGCTTCTGAGTGCAGATTCCAATGTAAGTGAGTATCAGATTAAGTATATCGAAAGTGAGAAGACCTAAGTTGAATGCAAAAGAACAAAATACAGAAATTCCGGTTTCTAAAACAACAAATTCCGAAAATAAGTTTTATCTCCCTTGGGATAAAACCGAAAAGATGGAATTTGACGATTTCGTCACAGAATGTATTGATTCCATTCCAGAAGCTAAAATTCCAGTATTTGGATTTGCAAAATCTGATGTAATCCAGCATTTCAGAATCATTGCTGAACGGTATACCGATTTTTTACGGAAGCATACCGGCTTTAAGAATGATTTTCCAAAATTAGCCGTTTTTTCGGCTGATATTCGCAATATTACTGCTAAAAAATTAGATGCTAAGAAAACACAGGAATTAGAAAGTAAATTACTTCGCCGGATTGAAAGTGAAGTCAAAAAAATTAAGGATTCCAAGAAATTTGTTTCGTTAGGTGTGACAAATTCCGGAAAAACTACTTTCATGGCAAGTATGTACTATAAAATGGCAATGCCGATAGAGGGCTTTCAATTGATGCTGGAAGATAATGACCAGCACCAGAAAATGAAAAACATCTATGCAAGAATGGTAGATACAAGCTTAGATGCCCCTGAAAGATTTCCTTTACCGACTAATCAATCAGATTCTTACCTTTTTTCTTTGCAGTTCAAGCATGATTTAGCTGAACGCTTTGAATGGCTTGACTATAGAGGTGGTATTCTTCAAGATGGCAGAGGAGAAGAACTTGACAAACTGAAACAACATATTTCCAGTGCAGAAGTTTTATATGTGTTTGTGGATGGAAGTTTATTCAAGGATAGAGAAGGGAAAAACGAAACAGAATTGATTGATGAAATTTTGTATGATGTCGCAAATGAATGTGCATTAGACTTGAATCATTTTCTTTCTGGATATGGCAACACAAACCTCAGAATTCCTCCTGTTGCAATCATCGTCACAAAATATGATTTGATTTATAAAGAATTTCATGAGAACCGGAATTTAGACCATGAATATATTATTACGAAAATCATCAATGAAGTGATTAAAAAGGCATTTTCAGGCTTATTCACAGAACAGGATAAGGAAAATATTGGTTATCGAAGTATGATTGGCATTATTCCGGTTTCTTTGGGGGCAGGGATTTCAGAAAATGATTATCATGGAAAATTTCAGCCGGATAATGTACAATTTGCGGCTTTAATGGGCGTTTGGTTCTTGCTGAATAAGGAAACAGAAAACTCCGATTCTTCTGACCCATCCACAATGAAAAAGAAACGTGATGCCATGAGAATTATTGAAAAAGCGATTGATGATGTGAAGTATATTCATTTCTATACCGATGGAAAAGAAGAAAAATTCAGCGAATGTGCGAACCGCTTCAAAAAGGATGCGTGATTGCATATGAAATGTTTCCCGATTATCTATACCCGAACTTACCAGAATGATTTTTACCGACCATTCCATGTATGTCCTGATTTTGTCAATGTAGATGACATTTACCCCTACATTGAACAGGCTTTCAGGGAGTACTATATCAATGAAGGTCAATTTCGTCGGCTCATCCTATCCAACACGGAATATTGTGTTTTTGGAAATACCTGTTATATTGAGAAATTTTGCGAATGTGATGAAAGCATTGCTGATTATACCAACGACAGCAACAGGAGGGCAATTTATGGATTTTTCGGGTTTGCAGTTCAGCGGACAGAAGAAAATAAAATCCCCTGCTTTCAATTGGAAGATTGTGCCAAAATGTTTGTGAAGTATATGATTCCCGTCTGGAATCGTTCATTTCTGGAAACACAAATTCCAGACCCTGTACAACTTCCCGAAATCGCCTACACAGAATCCGTTGAACCCGAAGTCAATCAAATGGTTGAGAATTGTCACCTTTTCACAAATGAAGGGGGGTTATGGGAATATCTTCTCTGGAAAGCAATCTGTCAGAAAGAAAGTCTGACCTATTGTTCCCATATTGGGGATTATTCCGTTTTAAGACAAATGAAATTTGATTATGTGGTGACATCCTCTGAACAAATTAGCCGGCTACATTACGACGTATCAAAAATGCTGGTGGAGCAGAAACAGCAGGATGAAGCAGCAGAAGAACCACCACCCAAAAAAGAAGAAACGGCATTTCAGCGGCTGTTTCGCACAATATTTCACCATCCATAAGAAAGGAGAATGTCCATTGGCTCAGAATGATTTAGACAAGCATTATTCCAGCAGTCAGACCGTGAAAACCAATCTTCCTGATGCGGATGCACTCACAGTATATTATGAGCAATATGCAATTATCTTGAAAAAATACGAAAGTCAGGTCAGTTATTTATATGAAAAGCTGGAAGAAATCCGGAAAGAGCGTATTTCCTTTATTGATGAAAAAATACCGCAAATGCGTGAAAAACTGGAAGAACAGCAAATCAGTGAAGCGCATATCAATGACTGGTTGGATACTTTAAGAAATGACACTATGCGCAGTCTGTCCATCAGTGAAACGCTTTTGAATTCATTTTATGTCAGTACTTTGGATGAGTTCAAAAAAGAGCTGAGAGAAAAATTATCCATAGGCGGTGAAAAATCATGATTGATGCACTCACGAAAATGGATTATATGCTTGGTGTGATGAAGCGACAACGTGAAAAATTATATCAAGATTGTATGAATGGTGATTATGATTTGATGCATGGACTACGTGAGGAGTTGCCGAATGTGTATAGGCTTTCTTGTGAGCGGTATCGGCTCATGTGGATTGATGCACATTGGAATGTGGTTCATGAGTTTGCAGAAAAAAGGCTGTCCTCTGAAAAGGACAGGGAAGCTTTATATTTGTATTTTGCTAAAAATTTTCGTCCGTTCATAGAACCATTGAATTTTAGCAAAGAAAATTTGTCAGATTTTTTCTTTATCATGCTGAGAAATGAAATTTCTGGTATCGAGGATATGTTGAATATCAGCAATAAACACCGTCATAGCATGAATGAGTTAATGAATTTGCAGGAGATTCATTGGAGAAAATTCGAGAAAAAAATTGCAGCATTATCGAAGGAAAGGAAAAATGTTGAAGATGAATGAGCAGAAGGATGTTTTTGGAAAGTTTGACGATATTTTGTATGAGCCGATTCATGCAATTGTGGCTTATGTGGAAGAACCCATCAAACAGCTGGAATCTTGGCGCAAAACCAGAGAGGCTACTGCTGATGAGAGAGTGGAAGCTCGAATTGAAAAAGAAAAGCAGAAGATGGAAGTCTGGACGGAAGAAGCCAGAGCAAAATTAGAGATGAAACGTCAGAAATGGGCTGTTCAGATTGCCGATTTGGAAGCAGACCATGCAATGAAACGTCAGAAAAAGTTTGTGGAAGCATTGGAAAAGTATCAAGTTGACCTTGCAAAAGCCACAAGAGATATTGTCACCAGCATGGGTGAAATGTCAATTGAAATGCGTGAAAGAGCTAATTTACTTCTCAAGGAAATGACAGAGGGGTATACTGCATTACAGGATAGGGCAGCTCAAAAGTCCATGGAACAGCTCAGAGAAGCAAGAGAAACCTATGGGGATGACCCTGAAACGTTTCATATGCTCCGTGATGAAATTATGTATGAAAGAAGAACCGCATATGATTTGGCAGGCAGATTTATTGATGCACTCGCTGATGATTTGAAACAGGTAAACCAAAATGCGGACTACCTCTTGAAAGATGGAATGCAGACAACAAAAATCTACCTTGCGGAGATGGCTGGAAAAATGAATGTTCAACTTCCAACAGAGGATGATACCCCAATTGCTATCGAAAAGAAGGATTTTATCGAAACCAAGATTGATGAAGAAACGTAAATTTTATCAATCTCTCAATAGGGGGAAATGAATATGTCCGATATGACTGTAAACCGCAGACAGGAAATTTGTGCATTGTGTAAATATTGGAATGGCGCAATTGGAAGTGTGAGCATTCGCATTCTTGGCGGTGGAATGGTATTCCGCCTTGATTCTCGTGAGGAGCATTCCTGTTTCAAGTCAGGACGTGGAATGCAGACAAATGCAATGAATCATTGTCCCTATTTCAAGCCTAGATATGATGACTGACCCTATTCAAGCCCACCCCCCACATGGGGGCATGGACGGAGGATGCATCAGTATTCACGGTGACGTGGAAAAGCATATTAACCTTGCTATTCTTCTGAACCTGAAAGCCATGTTGCAGGCTTCCGGTTATGAAGTGCTCACGACCAGAGAATCAGATATTTCCATTCATGATGAGGGTATTGAGGGGATTGCCAATCAGAAAAAATCTGATATGGATAACAGACTTGAATTGTTTAATTCCATCAAAGGAGCGGTGTGCATTTCTATTCATCAGAATCAGTTCACTGACCCGAAATATCATGGGGCGCAGATGTTCTATTCTGATTCCAACCCCAAAAATGCCGTTCTGGCTCAGACTTTGCAAAATCAATTCGTTGCATTTCTCCAGCCCGAAAACCAACGAGAAACTAAACTTTGCGGAAAAGAATTGTTTTTGTGTTATTATAGTAAAAATCCTACTGTGATGGCGGAATGTGGGTTTCTTTCCAATCCGGAAGAAGCTTCCCTCCTTGTGACAGAGGAATATCAACAAAAAGTTGCTTTTACTATCTATTCTGCATTGGTGCAATACTTCGCAGACCAGAAAAAATAAGACGTACCGTCCGGAGATTTCGCCGGACGGTACATTTTTCATAAAATTCATAGCAAAGTTTGATACAAAATGTTAATTTTTTCTGAAAAGTATTGACTTTTTTTGTGGATGGTGTTAAAATAGTAAAAAAGAGAACCAGTACAGCAACAGTGGGGGAAGGTTGTTTTTTTGTTGCATCATAAAGGAGTTGAAGGAGTATGAGAAAATATAATCGTTTACGTGCTTTTGCTGTTGCGGTCATGATGGCGGTATGTTCCGCTCCGGTTGTGGTACTTCCTGTTCAGGCGGAAACAGAATATCCAGATTTTTCATATCTTGGTGCTGTAGGGTCTCTTTCAGAGTATCAGACACAATTTGTCGCTGAGAGTATTTACAATGCTTTGGAAAATCATTCAACCGGTGCAGATTTATCCTGTTCTGAGCCTATTTTTGAAACAGTTGATAATATTGATGCCGTCCGTTCCATTTATGCTACACTTATTACCAGTTATGAAATTGGTATGCTTGCATCTAAGAGCGGTTTAGGATATCAGGCGCAGTATAATCAAACCACCAAAAATTTCGAGATGTCGAAATTCAAGTTCAGCTATATTGTCAGCGATTCAAAATATAACAAGACTTATGCCAATGTGGTCAGTCAGCTTGATGAAATTTCTGCACTGGTGAATGATGACTGGTCAGATATTGAAAAGGCTTTGTTCTTACATGAATACATTACCATGCATTTTTGCTATGACAATAATTTCAAAAGCTATGATACCGAACGTGAGGCGGAATGCCACACGGCTTATGGTATGCTGACTTATGGAATGGGCGTTTGTGATGGGTATGCTAATCTTTACAGCATTCTCCTCCAAAGAGAGGGAATCCTTGCGCCGTTGGTGACAAGTGTCGCTCTTGAACATGCTTGGAACGCTGTGTATCTGAATGGGGAATGGTTCTATGTTGATGTGACTTGGGATGATGATGACCGCCGTACCGGCTCAACCAGACACAGCAATTTCCTCAAGGATTTCGAGGGAATGCAGGAAACAGAACATTTCTCCGAAGACTGGTCAACTTATTACGGTCTGAATATTGATGCTCTTGGTGCTTCCGATATGTATAGCAATGCATTCTGGAATGATTCTATCTGCGCAGTGCAATACCATAATGGTGTGTGGGTTTTCGCTCAAAAAGATGAAGAAAATCAGCAGACGGCACGTTATCGCTGGATTGATGTGCATACCGGAGACTGTGGAGAGTATTTCACTGACACGGAAATGTGGAATGTTATCAATAAAACATCCTATTATTTGGGTTCGTTCACTGTAATAGGTGTTTATGAGGATTACCTCATTTATACTGCACCTAATGCAATTATGTATTACAATGGTTCAGAAAATTTTTCTCTGTATGACCTCACCGAAGACGAACGAAATACAGGGCGTATTTATGGTATGCATATCGAGGGAGACACATTGTATTATGAATTGAGTGCTTCGCCCAATGCGAAAGGCGATACATATGGTATCGATTTGTCAAAGGTTGAATTTGCTCCTTTGGAATTGCCGGCAATTACGGAAACTACCATCACAACTGAAACTACTACAACTACTATGCCTGCCACTACCACAACAATAACTACTACTACCACAACTGCTAAGCCTACTACTTCTACTACAACTACCACCACAAAGGCAACCACTACCACCATGAAGCCCACAACAGAAACTACTTCTGTGACAACTACAGAAACTACCAAAAAGACCAAAAAGACAACAGCTACTACTGAAACTACTACCACAACTGCTAAACCTGAAACCACTACTGCAATGGCTACTACTACCACCGCAAAGCCTGAAACTACTACTGCAATGGCTACTACTACCACAGCAAATCCCGAAACTACTACTGCAATGGCTACTACTACCACAGCAAAGCCTGAAACTACTACTGCAATGGCTACTACCACCATTGAAACAACAATTACTCAGCCTGTCACTACTGAACCACCGGTTCTTTCCGGTGATATCGATGGAGATGAGGTTGTCAGTGTTGCAGATTTGATTGTATTCCAGAAGTATCTGCACGGAATCACTACGATTTCTGAACAGCAGTTCACGTTTGCTGACCTTAATGATGATGGTGCTGTGAATGTTATTGATTTGGCATTGCTTAAAAAATACCTTATCAATCAATAATAATATCAAACAGAAAGGATTTATGATATGACCATTACTCAACTTTATGACCTGACGAAAACCGTTGCCGGAGATTATCTCCAGCAGTTTACTTACCCTTGGGAAGCTCTCGCTGGGATTCATGACCTCATTCTTGAAATTGGCGAAACCCTCAGCCCTGATGAATATGACCACCCTTCAGATGGTGTCTGGATTCACAAGACGGCAACCGTTTTTCCGTCCGCTTATATCGGTTCTCCCTGCATTATCGGCAGAGAAACCGAAGTCCGTCATTGTGCGTTCATCCGTGGGAGTGCGCTGATTGGAGAACATTGCGTTGTCGGAAATTCTACAGAACTCAAAAACGTGATTCTTTTCGACTATGTGCAAGTGCCCCATTATAACTATGTCGGTGACAGTATTCTCGGTTATCGCTCTCACATGGGGGCGGGGTCAATTACTTCTAATGTCAAATCTGACAAAACTCCTGTCGTTGTCAAGAACCCTGACCAGCCTTTTGAAACTGGTCTCAAGAAAATGGGTGCAATGCTCGGCGATTATGTCGAGGTTGGATGCAACAGCGTCCTCAACCCCGGAACAGTCATTGGAAGACGTACTAATATTTATCCCACTTCCTGCGTTCGTGGTACTGTTCCTGAAGATTCTATCTGGAAACAGGACGGCGTGATTATCCGCAAAATAAGATAAACAAAACCCCCTCTTGATTGAGGGGGCTTTTTTCATTGATTACTTGTTGAGTACCTTCTTGACTGTTGTGGTGATGTTTTCCGCAGATAATCCAAACTGTTTCAGCAGGTCAACCGCAGGCCCTGAATGTCCAAATTCGTCATTCACTCCGATTTTCGTCACCGGAACGGGACAGCATTCACTTACTGCACTGCATACAGCGTCACCCAGTCCGCCAATAATGCTGTGTTCTTCTACGGTCACAATGCGCCCTGTTTCCTGCGCTGCTTTGCAGATGATTTCTTTGTCAAGGGGCTTGATGGTGTGAATGTTGATAACACGTGCATCAATTCCCTCGTTTGCAAGCGTCTCCGCTGCGCTGACTGCTTCTGCAACCATTAACCCTGTTGCAACAATTGTAATGTCCTTGCCATCACGCATGGTTACGCCCTTGCCCCATTCAAATTTGTATGTTTCGGGGTCGTTCAGAATCGGGGCTGCCAAACGTCCAAATCTCATATAAACAGGTCCTTCAAATTGAATCGCTGCTTCTACCGCTGCTTTGGCTTCTGTGTCGTCAGAGGGAACAATCACTGTCATTTCCGGAATCGTTCTCATTAAAGCAATGTCTTCATTGCACTGATGTGTTGCACCGTCTTCCCCTACTGAAATTCCGGCATGGGTTGCGCCAATCTTGACATTCAGATGTGGATACCCAATTGAATTTCTCACAATTTCATATGCTCTTCCAGCCGCAAACATTGCAAATGTGGATGCAAACGGAATTTTCCCTGCTGTTGCCAATCCGGCGGCAACACCCATCATATTCGCTTCGGCAATGCCACAGTCAAAGAAACGTTCCGGATATGCCTTCTTGAAAATGCCTGTCTTTGTAGCGGCTGCAAGGTCAGCATCTAATACTACAAGATTCGGATATTTTTCAGCCAGAGCGGTCAATGCCTCGCCATAGCTTTCTCTGGTTGCCTTCTTTTTTACGTCTGCCATAATTAAGCCTCCAATTCTGCAAGAGCCTGTTTCAGCTCGTTCATAGCTTGTTCGTATTGTTCTGCATTGGGTGCTGTACCGTGCCAGCCAACTTGATTTTCCATGAAGGAAACACCCTTGCCCTTGACACTCTTCTGAATGATGGCTACCGGCTTTCCTGTGATGCTCTCCGCTTCACGGAATGCCTCATCAATCTTGTCAAAGTCGTGAGCATCATCTACTACAATCACGTGCCAGCCAAATGCCTTGAATTTCTCGTCAATGGGTTCAGGGGAGCATACTTCTGTGATTTTGCCGTCAATCTGCAAGCCGTTATTGTCGACGATGGCTGTCAGGTTGTCAAGTCCGTAATGTGCGGCAAACATCGCTGCTTCCCATACTTGCCCCTCTTCAATTTCACCGTCTCCGAGGATGGTGTAAACATGATAGGATGCACTGTCAATCTTTCCGGCTAATGCCATTCCACAGGCGGCTGAAATGCCCTGTCCCAATGAGCCGGAAGACATATCTACCCCCGGAATCGTAATGCATGGATGTCCCTGCAACATTGCCCCGATATGGCGCAGGCTTTCCAATTCCTTCTTGTCGAAAAATCCACGTTCTGCCAATGCGGAATAAAGTGCCGGTGCGGTGTGCCCCTTCGATAATACCAGTCTGTCACGGTCGGGCATGTCCGGATTTTTCGGGTCAACGTGCATCTTCACAAAATAAAGATAGGTCAAAAGGTCTGCGATTGAAAGCGAACCCCCCGGATGTCCTGATTTTGCATGAAACGTTCCGGTGAGGACTCCCATGCGGATGTTGACAGCCGTTTTTTTCAGCTGTTTTTTGATTGTTTCGTCCATAAAATTACCTCCAT
>DGHF01000243.1:0-5515 GCA_002392545.1 Ruminococcus sp. UBA3855 | reverse complement strand
AGTGGCAGGGTTGAGCCTGCGTGTCCGCCCTCTGGGATGGTGATGCAGTTTTCCTCCCCAATGTAGAACTTTGTGAAATCGTGCGTATCTATTACGTCATCCCGACCGCCTAAAATGACGTGCAAGTTTTCAGGTTTCAGCCTTGCGATATTTGACATTAAATTCAGATACTCGCTGACAAAGATTCTGTGCTTTGTTCCTAAACGTGGCATCACTACAAATGGGGTCATACAGGGATTTATCAAAACCGCTTTACAGCCCTTTAAGGCTGTCACCTGTGAGGCGAAAAATCCCCCCATACTGCTCCCAATTACTGCACTGCACTGCTCTTGTTCGTAAGTGTCCATTAACAAACGTAAAATTTCACTGGGGGGCTGTTCGGAATAATCCAACTGCGGTGAAATCGGTTCATAGCCGTTTTTCAATAAGGCGGTGCTGGCTGTGTTCATTGCCTTTGCTCCATAACCATGAATGCTGAGTACTCTCATACATTTAATTCTCCTTTCAGAATTTTGTCAATCAATTCTTCCATTGCGCCCTCTTCACACGTTCGGGACAGGATTAAATCTGCACATTTCTTGACGGTATCCACTCCATTCGCAGGGCATACCGCAAAATCAGCAGATTTTAACATTTCAATGTCGTTGTCAAAGTCACCGACGGCTATCATTTTAAAGCCTTCCATTCCGGATAGATGCCGATAGGCATTCAATGCGCTTCCTTTCGATACCCCTGAAGGCAACATTTCATAAAATCGCCGTTCCGAACGGATGAAATCTACCCCCTCAAAATGCTGATTGTCAATATATTCGATAAATGCCGGAATGTCATCCGGATTCATCGCAAATAATACTTTCAGCCATGTGCCTGTTACTTTGTCGGCTGTTGCGTACTGCGGAATTACGCCACATATCCGGATGTGTTCTTTTTCATAATCGGTATTGTTGACAACCCATGTATCTTCTAAGCATAATACCTCGCCACCAGAATGGGGATTGTCGGCAATGATTTTTTTCGTCATTTCCCTTGCGGAATCGGGCAGGGGATGAGAAAATAATACTTCTTTTGTGATTGGGTCGTAAATCGCTCCGCCATTGAATACTATTATCGGACTTTTTAATCCCATTTGTTCCGGATAGCGTTCGGATGCCTGTATTGTCCGTCCGGTTGCTATCGTGAATATTCCTCCGGCTTCTTCAAACCTCCGGACGGCGGAAAGGTCTTGTGGTAAGGGTATCTTGCTTTTGGGGAGAAATGTTCCGTCAAGGTCGGTGATGATGCATATTTTTTGTGATAACATGATTATACCCTCCTCCGGAATTGCTTTTCTAAATTATATTTCGAAACCGTGAACATAACCGGTCGCCCGTGCGGACAATGACGGATGTTTTCATCATTGCATACCTCGTCAGCTAATGCCTGTAATTCCGAAATTGAATTTTTATCATTGGCTCGGATTGCCGATTTGCAGGCTAATTCATGCAAGGTGTCATCTAATGCCCTTGACTGCGGATTCACTTTCCCAATCATCAGATTATGGGCGATTTCCTGCACGATTTCGTCCAAATTCATCCCTGCAAAAAAGACAGGGGCGGAAAGCGTTCTGACATAGGGCTGATTCGTGAAATCAAATGTGAAGCCCATTCCGTCAAGCCGTTCTGCATTTTCCTGCATGACTGCAAATTCATCCAGAGTCAACAATATTTCACACGGTTCTAATAACATTTGCTGGTATTGTTTGCAGTTCGCTTTTCTTAAACGCTCAAATATGACCCTCTCATGTGCGGCGTGCTTGTCTATGATAATAAATGTTTCTCCTGATTCTGCCAGAATGTAATTTGCAAATAATTCCCCGACTACTTTCAAATTTGGATAAGGCAAGGGCTTTTCCTCAATCGTTTCCGCCACCCTCGGAATGGGTAATGATTCCGGCGCATTTATGACGGGTTCGGAAACCTCCGGTAAATTTTCATCAGGGAATTCCTCTGTGTCGTCGCTTGCATCAATGTCAATGCATTCTTCTGAGGCGACTGTCGGAATATCCCATTTTCTGGGGGGCGGTGCTTGTTCCAAAAATGCAGGCAGTCCAAAGGGCATATCTTCTTTTGGGAGGGGCTGTCTTGGTTCAGGTGGTTTGACGGTTTCGGGAATGATTTGCTTTTGTTTGGGTTGGGGTTCAGGAGTTGAAACAGGTTCGGAAATGATTGCTTTCTGTTCCGGTTCGGGAGCTGGTTTTTCAGGAATTAAGGGCTTTTGTTCGTATTGTGGCTGTGGGGGAGATGTCCATTCACGTTTCGGCATTTGGAATTCATAAATCAATCCAGCCTTTAACATGGCATTCTTCACGGCGAAATATATTGCATCAATGACCTTTTTTTCGTCCGAAAATCTTACTTCCGCTTTCGCCGGATGAATATTCACATCTAATGTATCCGGCGACATTTCCAGAAACAGCACACACGCCGGAAATCTACCTGTCATCACTAAATTTTCATAGGCACTTTCCAAAGCCACGGAAAGCGTTTTTGAATGGACATACCTTGTATTGACAAAAAATGTCTGATATGTTCGATTGTTCTTCGAATATAACGGCTTGACTGCGTATCCGGTCACTTTGATGCCGTTTTCTTCGTGGTTGACTTCCATCAGGTCATGGGCGAAATCTTTCCCATAAACTGCATACACTGCTGAATACAATGAGCCTGAACCGTCGGAATGAAAATCCTGCTTGTTATCACGAATCAAACGGAATGCAATATCAGGGTGAGAAATTGCTATTTTCTGGATAATCTGTGAAACGGCTGTTCCCTCTGTGCTTTCTCGCTTCATGAATTTCTTTCGGGCTGGGACGTTGAAAAATAAATCCTTCACAATAAATGTCGTTCCGTCGGGACACCCACATTCTTCTAATTCAGAATGCGTCTCCCCTGCAATTTCGTACATTGTCCCAAAATCATCCTCTTTGCGCTTCGTCATGACCGTGACTTTCGCAACCGCCGACACAGACGCTAATGCTTCCCCTCGAAATCCTAATGTCAGGATGGTGTCAAGGTCTTCTTTCTCTGAAATTTTGCTCGTGGCATGGCGGAGAAATGCAGTTGGTACGTCTTCCGGCGACATTCCACAGCCGTCATCTGTAATTCTCATGAACGTTGTACCGCCGTTTTTGATTTCGACTGTGATGTGCTTCGCTCCGGCATCAATTGAATTTTCTACCAATTCTTTGATAACTGACGAGGGACGTTCTATCACTTCGCCCGCTGCTATCAACTCCGATACCGATTTGTCAAGAACTGAGATAACCGCCATTTCAAAAAGACCTCCTTTGTTTTTTCGGATTCATAAATCAAAATTTTGAAACTTCCAGTGGATAAAAACACGCTCCTAAATCCTTTTTATCTGAATTTAATTCTGTCATTGGGAGAGAATCCGTTCCATTGAAATAGTATAAGTCATAATTTCCACTGTTTTTTGCAAGACTGTAAATCATAGCATATTTATTTACCGGACAAGGGTCGGAACAATCGAAATCCGGAGAGTCAAAGGCACAGAAAAACAGATTTGTTCCGTCATACTGCATGATACAATCATGTGGATTATAGGATGAAATTTGTTTGGTGAAATATAGTTTATCCTCATAACAGATGGGATAATATGCTCTTACACCAGATTCAGAATAAACGGTGCTGATATGATGATTCTGTCTGTTTATCTTTCGAATTTCCTGTGCTTCTGAAAAATAAATCCATTGTCCATCATAAGAATAATAGGGCATAGATTTTTCCGAAAAATCATCCGTCAACAAAGTAATTTGCTTTGTCTGCAAATCAAGTTCCGCAAGCTGAAAACAGTTTCCTCTGCTTCGTTTGAAAACAATTTTCTGCCCATCCGGAGAAAATTTGGGGTCTTCACAACGAAAACCACTGCATTCCGACAGATTGATAGTTTTTTGTGTGATGGCATTATACAGATAAATATTCCATTCATTGGTATTGCTATCGATTGCCATGAATGCAATATCATGCGGAAACTTGCCAAAACTCCCATTCATCGGACTTTTGAAATTTCCTGTAATTTCAATAATATCTCCATCAGGGGCACGGAGAAATAATTGACTGTCATTGTTTTTATAATCGGAATAACTGTGCCATAAAAGCCAGCCTTCAGGAATCTGAACCATATGTTTACACCTCTGTTCTTCTATTAAATTCCGATTTATCTCACAATCACATTGTTTCCATCCTCTTCAAAAGTTTCTGGAAATATTCAGGGGCTGGGGCGGTAAACTCCAGATATTCGCCTGTGACTGGATGAATAAAGCCGATTTTTCGAGCGTGTAAGCATTGCCCTTGTGTTCCTTTGACGGCTTTTCCGTACACATCATCCCCATAGATGGGATGACCGATATAGGCAAGATGTACCCTGATTTGGTGCGTTCGTCCGGTTTCCAACTGCAAATATAAATGCGCTGTGTTCGCAAACTGCCTGACTACTTCATAATGTGTAATCGCATCTTTTGAATTTTTGTCTGTGACCGTCATTTTTTTGCGGTCAATTGGATGCCGTCCAATCGGGGCATTGATAGTTCCGGTCAAATCCTTGAAATGTCCGGTTGCAATTGCTTCATATTCTCTTGTGAATGAATGTGTTTTGATTTGTTCCGCTAATCCCTGATGGGCTATATCATTTTTGGCGACAATCAGCAAACCAGAAGTATTTTTATCGATTCTATGCACAATTCCGGGTCTGATAACTCCATTGATTCCCGACAATGAGCCTTTACAATGATACATCAGCGCATTGACGAGCGTTTCATCATAGTTTCCGGCTGCTGGATGTACTACCATTCCTTTGGGCTTGTTGACTACCAATAAATCATTATCTTCATAGACAATGTCAAGGGGTATGTCCTGCGGAATGATTTCAATTTCTTCTGGTGGGGGAACGTTGACAAGAATTTGCTGTCCGGCTTTGGGTCGGCAATTTTTCGGGACGGTCTGACCGTTGACAAGCACATTTCCGGATGCAATCAACCCTTGCACGGCGCATCTTGTCAAGCCTAATTCCAGTGAGGCTACCCATTTATCAAGGCGGTTTCCTTCCGCTGTTTCAGGGAAAATCAATTCATGTGTTATCATGGTTCACCTCTTTGTGGTTGGGGTTCTTGTCGTCTTCCATAAAGAAAAGAATATGAATTGCTAATATGATTGTACCCACTGTAATGAAACAATCCGCAAAATTGAAAATTGCAAAATTGAATAACTGCACATCCAGATAGTCAACCACTGCGCCACCATGAAAAATGCGGTCAATCATGTTGCCAATCGCTCCGCCTAAAATCATTGTCAGGCTCGTTTGAAAGAGGGGCTTGTGTTCCTTGCGGTTCTTGATAAGGAAATAACAGCAGATTCCCACGCCTATGACAGTGATTATCAGCAGAAAGGCACGCTGTCCCGAAAAACTAGAAAACGCTGAACCTGTATTTTCAATATAATGCAGGTGCATTAAGTCCAGA
>DGHF01000168.1:5741-42333 GCA_002392545.1 Ruminococcus sp. UBA3855 | reverse complement strand
AACATTGACGGAACTCAATGAATCCACTGAGCCGGATTATGCGAAAATTGCGGAGCAAAAATCCGTCGTCAGCCGTCTTGAAATCAAGAAAGCCGAACTGGAAGAAAAATGCAGTAAAATTGAAGTCGCTGAAACTGACCTCGCAGCCGTGATTGAACTTTGGACAGGAATTCCCGCAAATAAAATTGCTGAAACCGAAATGACCAAAATGAAAGGTCTTGCTGAACGTCTCAAGAAAAAAGTAGTCGGGCAGGATATGGCGGTGGAATCCCTTGCAAAGGCTATCAAGCGTACAAGAATTCAATTCAGTGAGCGCATTCGTCCGGCATCCTTCATTTTCGTAGGACCGACTGGTGTCGGAAAAACGGAACTTGTCAAGGTGCTGGCATCGGAGCTGTTTGATGCTGCTGAACCGCTGATTCGTCTCGACATGACAGAATTCATGGAAAAGCATTCTGTCGCTCGTCTGATTGGTTCGCCCCCCGGATATGTGGGATATGACGAAGCCGGACAATTGACTGAGAAAGTGCGCAGAAAGCCTTATTCCGTCATTCTCTTTGACGAAATCGAGAAGGCGCACCCTGATGTGATGAATATTCTCATGCAGATTCTTGACGAAGGTCAGATTGAAGATGCGCAGGGGAGAAATGTCAGCTTTGCACATACTGTCATTTGTATGACTTCTAACGCTGGTTCAACCGACAAGTCAACTGGTGTCGGCTTTAACAAGACCGTGGAAGACATCAGTCAGGAAAAGGCATTGAAAGCCCTCCGTGATTTCCTCCGTCCGGAATTCATCAGCCGTATTGATGAAATTATTGTCTTCAATCCTCTGAATGAATCTCATTATGCAGATATTGCCGGACTGATGCTTGACGAAATGCGTGAGCCGTTGCAGGAAAAGGACATCAAGCTTGAATATGACCGCAAGGCTTTGGAGTCCATTGCAAAGGAAGCATTCGGGAAGCGTTACGGAGCGAGAGAAATTCGCCGTGTCCTGCGTGACCGTGTGGAAGATGTGATTGCATCGGAAATGATTGACAATGGAACAATTTTCCATTCTGTCAATGTCACAACAGGCGGAAATCAGAATGTCATTGTAAATTTTGCGTAATATCGCCCATTTTCCGGAAGTTTACCCTTCCGGAAAATTTTTTTGAAAAAATTTCAATTTTTTTTGAAAAAAGGCTTGACAAATCCTTGAAAGTGTGCTATAATAATATACGTTGCAGGGGAACAGCAACAAACAATCAAACAAAGCTCAAAATATGCGGGTGTAGTTCAATGGTAGAATTCCAGCCTTCCAAGCTGGTTACGTGGGTTCGATTCCCATCACCCGCTCCATCATTTTGACATAGGCGGATGTAGTTTAGTGGCAGAGCATCAGCTTCCCAAGCTGAGTATGCGGGTTCGATTCCCGTCATCCGCTCCATGTTTTCAATCCATGCGCCTTTAACTCAGCTGGATAGAGTAACTGCCTTCTAAGCAGTAAGCCGCTGGTTCGAGTCCAGCAAGGCGCGCCATATGGTGGGTATAGCGTAGCTGGTTAACGCGTCAGTTTGTGGCACTGAAGACCGTCGGTTCGAATCCGACTATCCACCCTCCAAAGAAACCGCCTTGATAGTATCAGGGCGGTTTTTGGTTTTACCTGTCAATTTTTGAAAAGACTTTCAATCTACATGGAAACAAAATAAAGCCGAGGATTTGAATTTCCTCGGCTTTTCGATATTATGCGACAATTTCAGCATCTGTCAATTGAACATAGGTTGTATAATTTTCTTCGTAGGCGTTGAAATCGCCGACGACGGTAATTTCTGAACCGATTTCGGGGTAGTCCTCCGGATAGGCATAATCACCGTCAAGAACAAATTCAATCCCTTGTGCACAGCAGGCGGTTGCATCGCTGATGAGCACAGCAAAATATTCATTTCCTGTCGTGGAGTCCTGATAATAGGAAAATGTTCCTTTTGCCTTGACGTGCTGACCCATGTAATTATTGGTATTATACACCATATCATACACAACAGCATAAGTCATTGTACTGTCGAGGGTTGTCAGGTCAACGTCATATTCTCCGTTGCTTGCATCAGGAACGGTGACTTCCGGAACAGGGACGGCATCAGGGATTTCCTCAAAACTGCCGGAGTCGTCTTTCTCGAATGTTTCGGGCGGAGTATAGTTTTCCATTGCCTTTTGGGCTTCCTGTTTGGCAATCAGGCTGTCCACGTTGGAAGTATCAGCACAGCCTGTCAAAGCCACACAAAGCAGAAAAACCGCCGTCAAAGTCCATAATAATTTTTTCATGCTTTTTGCCTCCTTGTGAATCTGGAAATGATGCAGAATATCATAAATACGACAATATCCGCTGTCACAATCGTTGCGCCGACCGGAGTCGAAAACAGGATGGATAATATAATTCCTGTCCCTGCACAAATCACGGATATGACCGCCGAACAGATGATAACACCTTTGAAACTCTGGAATACTCGCATTGCAGAGAGTGCCGGAAAAATTATCAATGCTGAAATCAGCAGAGAGCCTACCAAATTCATGGCAATGACGATAATTAAAGCCGTAATGACTGCAATAATGAGATTGTAGGCATTGGCATTGATGCCGGTCGCTGAGGAGAAATTTTCATCAAATGTCACTGCAAAGATTTTGTGATACAGCAGTAAAAACAATGTGATAACTACCACAGACAATGCCAGACATATCCACACATCACTTTTTTTCAATGTCAGAATCGAAAGCGACCCGAACAATGTACTGCACACATCTCCGCTCACATTCGCCGACATGGAAAAGACATTGATTAACATATAGCCAACCGCCAGCGCACTGACTGAAATCATTGCAACAGCAGCATCACCCTTGATTTTGGTATTCTGTCCGGTTCGTAACAGTAAAATTGCAGATAACAGGGTAATGGGTAGTACAATTACCATGTCATTCATTTCCGTGAGGTGCTTCACGAGAGCATCTCCGCTGGCGGAAAGTTTACCCTCTTGTGAAAATGAAATCAGGATGTCTTTCACAATGACAGGTAACACAGTCGAAATGGTCATTGCTCCAAATGCCACGTGTGAAAGTCCGTCACCAATGAACGAGAACCGTTTCAATACCAACGTTACCCCTAACAATGACGAACACAGCGACACTAACAGCCCGACTATCAATGCATACCGCACAAATGGATAATTCACAAGATAATTTATCAGCGTGTCAAGCATTAAACTCCCCCCTTTCAGATGCAATGAAATTCTTTCCAATGGAGCTGTTTAAATAGTCGTCTTTCGTGCCGAAAAACAACTGCCTTTGACTGCCGATATGCAGAATGTGAGTTGCATAGCGAACCACTGCCATATCATGCGATACCATAATAATGGTAATGCCCTCTTTGTTAAGGCTTGCAATGAGTTCATATAAATCAGTCTGTGCCTTTGGGTCAAGCCCTGTGACAGGTTCGTCAAGGAGTAACATTTTTCTGGTGGCGCATAGGGCACGAGCCAATAAAACACGCTGTTGCTGTCCGCCTGACAAATCCCTGTAACAGTGTTTGGCGAGGTGGTCAATGCCAAGTTGCTTCATGGTGTCTTCTGCAAGCTGTTTTTCCTGCGCATTGTAAAAAGGTCTTAGCCCCATCTTTCCCAGACATCCAGACCGCACAATCTCACGCACTGAAGCTGGAAAATCACGCTGTACAACGGTTTGTTGTGGGAGGTAGCCAATATCTTTACTGCTCATCCCTTTGAACCATTCAATTTCGCCGTCAAGCTGTTTTTGCAGTCCTAACAGCGTTTTCACAAGGGTGCTTTTTCCTGAACCGTTTTCTCCTAAAATACAAAGATAGTCGCCACTGTTCACCGCAAAATTCAAATCTCGTGTGACAATGCCGTCTTCATATCCTAAGACGGCATTTCGACAAACTACCTGTGTATCAGGGACTTTCGGAACAATTGTTTCACCATCAATTACCATGATTGTCCGGATGCCTCCTTTAAGACTTCCAGATTTCCACGCATCAATGAAATATAAGTCGCTCCGTCTGCAATCTGTTCAGAGGTCACGGACTGAATGGAGTTCAATTCTCTGATGGGGAAATCTTTGCTTTGGGTGTTGGAAATCACTGCTTCTGCAAGGTCATGCTTTCCGCCTTCAATCACATACACACAACTGCAAACATTCTGAGGGTCGTCAAGCTGTTTCGCCAAAAATGCAACCGTTTCAAAGCTTGCTTCTGTCTCCGCACTGCATCCGGCGAATGCAGCGTAATATTTGTATCCGTAATCATCCACGAAATAACGGAAGGGGAAACGGTCAGCGAATACCAGCGTTGTATTGATTCCGGACGAAAGGGAATAGCATCTGTTGAAATCTTCATCAAGGTGAATTAGTTCTGTCTGATAAGAGTTGAAATTGGATTTGTAATCATCTGCATTTTCGGGGTCAATGGTTTCAAGGGTTTGTTCCAATTCACTGCAAATGATTTGTGCATTCCGGACAGAAAGCCATACGTGTTCGTCAAGTTCGGGTTCGTCCTCGTCATGGTCTTCCTCTTCGCATTCTTCCATGCCCTCAATTTCTTCCTCTTCCTTAGCAGTGATAACGTCCAATAAACGGAATGCCTTTAAATTGGGGTTAGTTGCTTCTGCCAATGCATCATCCACCCATTTATCTGATTCTCCGCCGACATAGACAAACATATCACAGCCCGAAATTTTCACCATGTCGGAAGCTGTCGGCTGATAATTATGCATATCTACGCCGTCACTTAATAAATAGGTGAGTTCGGTTTCTTCTGCATGAGTACCAAGAATCTGGCGCACCCAGTCATATTCTGAAAAATTGGTGCATACAATCTGTAATTTATCGCTTTTGGTTTCAGCGTTTCCCACCGTTGAACTGCATCCAATCAGGTTCATGCCTGCTATCATGCAAGCCATTACTAAAGATAATTTTTTCTGTAACATCTCAATGTCCTCCATTCTGAATTCAAAACTGAAAATCATTCTCATTTTTAGATTATAGCACATTCAATTGAATTTGTCAAGTACTTTTTGCAAAAAAACAGACCAATTTTTCACAAACTGGTCTGTTGAAAAATTATTCACGATTTTTGAGGACTTCGGCAGGAGTAATTTTCTTGATTTTTCCAATCAACATTTGATTGACAAGCAAATAGATGGCTACAATGGAAACAAAAAGAGTTGCATACATCCAAAAAGGAAAGGCTATATTCATGCCACATCCTACATTTGCGATAAATGTCGGATAAACTGCATCCATCATCCATTTAGAGGACGGAATACAAATCAAGGCACTGACCATCACAACAATTAGGTTGCCGTTCAGATACAGCTGTCTGATTTCGTTCGAACGATAGCCGAAAATTTTCATGAGCGATATTCCGAACATGGAACGGTCTATCATGACCCCCATCATTAAATACATGACAACACATAATATCAGGGCTGATACAGAAATCAAAATGCTGAACATGGGTTTCATCAGGTCAATGAATACCTTTGACCCCTTTTCAATGTCTTCTCTTGTGGTGACGGAATAAAGCCGACCTTCGTCAATGTCAAGGGCTTTGTCAGAGTAAATCACATTATAATAATCTTCGTCTTCTCCAAATAATTCCCTCATGCTGTCAATATCCATGAAAATGGAAAGGGAAATGGAATAATTCGCTATACCATCAACCGTGAAAGAATAATCTGTTTCGTTGGTTTCATCTCTTAATGTGAAAGTATCACCGACGGAAAGCCTGTATTTTTGAGCGACTGCATCCCCGATAATAATATGTGATTTCGATTTCGGTGGAACAGCTTCAAAATAGGGATTGTTGGAGTCAATCCCCACAACAGAAATGTCAAGCGTATAGCCATATTCACTCTTTTGAAGGGATTCCATATAAACCGCTTCGCCGTCTTTGGGGACTTGTTTTTCAGGGTACTTGAGTAAATACACATATGAAAATTTCATGTCCCGTTGCGTGTCCTTGATAAGATTGTCACACAATACATAGCAATCCAGACCAAGTACTAAAATTAACAGACAGATGAACATTCCGAATGTGATAGTCAATGCCGAACGGCTTTCACGTATCATCTGGCGAATCTGGAAAAGCCTTGTGAATTTTTTGGTATGCAGTTGGAATTGTCTGTAATTGGAGGATTTCTGCTCATTTTTGATGAGTGACAATGCCGTCTGTGAAAGTTTCTTGTTAATCACAATCCAATTCACAATCACACATACCACAACGGGCATTATCACGCTGTATACGATTAAATACATCGGATAGACAGGTTCAAAAATTGGCGTAGAATAATACAAATAAGTGTCTCTTACCTGAAAATCAATTCCCCATTTCGAAAAGCCTGCTATTGCTCCCAACACTCCGCCGACAAATGTAATGATTGTCGGCAATGTCAAATAATGCGCTAATAATTGGTTTTTCTTGACACCCAATGCATACAATGCCCCGATAACACTTGCCTCCTGTTCAATCTGGTGAATCACAAATACTGAAATCACATAGGTAAATAATACCAATATGATGACCCCTGCCAACATTCCAACGTCTTTATTCATGACAACATCTCCGGCAGCCGCTCCAATTCTTGGGTTGTCAGATGCTTTTGTGAAGGCGGTCAGATTGTCGAGGTCAAAGGTGAAAAGGTCGTCAAGACGTTTGTCGGTTTCGTTTTTGAGTTCCCTCACACCGTCATGAAGTTCGTCCGAACCGATATAGGCGGAATTGACCCCGTCTGTATAATCATGAATACCGTCCTTGAATTCCTTGATGGTGTCAAGTGTCTCACGCATTTCCGAAAGACCAGCATTCTCAAGGAGCTGAGTATAATTTTCTTCTGTGACAGTTTCATTGATACCCTGATGTAATAATTCCGTGTGGGCTTCATCCAGATATACTTTCATGAGCTTGTCAGCGACAAAATTCAAAGTGTCGCTGTTGTCGTCAAGTTCTTTCATGCCGTCGGACAATTCCTTTGTACCGTCATAGAGCTCCTGAATGCCGTCCTGAAAATCTTCTTTATCCTGTAGGACTTCGTCAATGGTTTCACGGAAATACTTGTCATTGACTTCCGTATAATCAAAATCGAAATCTTTGATAATGCTTTTCAATTCTTCGTGGGTGCAGTCGCCTAAACGATAGGCATATGTATAATCTTCGGCTTTCTGGACGGTATCGGAGCGGATTTTCTCATATTGTTCCGGTGTGACGAACATCAGCCCGAAATTGAAGCCCTCCGCCGACGTGTCAGAGGCTTTTGCAACACAAAAATCATAGTCGGGGACTGTTCCGATTCCGCAGATGGTGAAATTCATTCCGGCAATGGAAATCACGTCATTGACGTGTAAATCATGTTCTTCTGAATATCGCCTTTCTATAACAAGTTCCCCGAAATTTTCCGCCTGTCTTCCGTCTTCCAGCTGGATAATATCAATTTTTTGACGGTTTTTCATCATTCGCAGGGTTGAACCGTCATTCATGGGGATGTCCGTGGAAAATTCTGGCTCAATGGTGTTGCCGTCTTCTTCGAGTTCGGCAATTTCGCTGTCAGTCAAGGGCAGAAATACCGAAAATGAGCCGTCCTGCACCATGTTGAGGGCTTTTTTCCGTTCCGTACCCGTGAGGACGGTTTCCGCTGCTGCTATCATGCTGATGATAATATACATACATAGCACAATTAAAAATGTTAATGCAAGATACCGCCTGAAATTCGTCCGCAAATCCCGAAGCAGTCTTTTTCTCAAAACCTTCTGCATTACAAATCCTCCAGTTCTGATGCCGGAATTCGTGTTTCATTTTCGTAATCGTGCTGAATTAGTCCATCTTTCAGGAAAATTACCTTGTGCACCATGTTTTTGATTGAGTTATTGTGTGTGACAATTAACATGGTCGTGCCGTAAAGTTCATTGACTTTTTCCAATAAAATCAGAATGTCCCTTGATGTTTTGGAATCCAGTGCGCCGGTTGGCTCATCACAAAGTAATAATTTCGGATTTTTGATTAAAGCTCTGGCAATGGCGCACCTTTGCTGTTGACCACCGGAAAGCTGTGCAGGGAATTTATTCTGATGTTCCGTCAATCCCAATGTTTCAAGCAGTTCATCAATATTCATGGGGTTATTGCTGAGATATTCGCAGACCTGAATATTTTCCCTGACGGTTAAATTTGGCACGAGGTTGTAAAACTGAAAAATGAAGCCTAAATTATCCCTCCGGTAGTCGGAAAGTGCATCCGATTTCATGCCGAAAATTTCTAAACCATCCACCTTGACAGAGCCTGAATCCATGGTATCCAGTCCGCCGATACAATTTAATAATGTCGATTTCCCCGAACCGCTTGTGCCCTGAATGACACACATCTGACCTTTTTCGACGTTTGTTGTCACGCCTTTCAGGACTTGGATATAACTGGAGTCCTTGCCATAACTTTTTTTCACGTCCCTGATTTCAAGATACATATGCAGATTTCTCCTTTCACGAATTAGTTATTGCTAACTATATTGTATAACGATTTCCCAATAAAGTCAATGCATCTTTCCGGAAATCGTGAATGTATACAATTTTTTGGCGGATTTGTGATAATAAAGCAGGAAATTCCTGCATCTTGTCTTGACAAACTATGGAATTCGTGTTATACTGAAAAAAGTAATATTTCAGGAGGGAATACATGAGAAAATTTCAATTCCTGTTTTCATTTCTGCTGGTTGGTGCAATGATTTCACCTTTCCATACAAAGGCAGAGGGAGCAGAAAAAATTATTATTCCAAGACACAGTATGCTGACGTATGATGTGGCGACTTTAGACGTGGTATACAGTTCGGAGCTGTCCGGTTCAACAATTTCTGTTTATCGGATTCAGGACGAAGGCGAATTTTTATACTATACATATCAGGTAGGCTGGGAAGATGTGACTGAGTTACAATTTTTACTGAAAGAAGGAGATTACCGCCTGACAGCTGAAATTCCCTCTTCGGAATCCACCGGAAAAGTTGTCTTTGAATTGCCGTTTACAATTGATGACCCCGACATGGACGAAACACAATCTTTTGAACGTACAGAAATGACGGTTCTTTTAGACTGCAATGACAGCATTCAGGAGGATGAACTTAATTTATTAACTCAGGAAACAAAAGACGGTATCATCCAAAAAGGCGCAGTTTATGTGATGGCAAGGCGAAAAATTTCCGTCGGTGATTTGGAACTCGACAAAGATATCAATGCCGGAGATGCTTCTTTGATTTTGCAGTGTTCGGCGGAATCGGGCGCAGGAGATGTGAAATCTTTTACCTCTTTGCAGGTTCTGGAGGCGGATGTTGATAAAAATGGTGTGTGCAATGCAGAAGATGCAACAATCATTCTGCAATATGCCACAAAAAAGGCTTCCGGAAATTATCAGAATAATTTTGAATCCTATTTGAAAGATTTATCATCAGGAGGAGTGACATCATGAAAAATTATCCATTTCAGAATCCCGAATTGAGTCCATCAGAACGTGTGCGGGATTTATTGAGCCGTCTTACGATTGACGAGAAAATTGGCTTTTTATCGACACATAACCAGCCTGTAGAGCGTTTGAATATTGGGGAATGGTTTGTCGGTCAGGAAGTCGCCAGAGGGCTTGTCAAGCGTGAACAGGAGAACCCGACAACCGTTTTCCCTCAGCCAATCGGAATGTCTGCCAGCTTTGACCCTGATATGATGCTGGAAATTGGTAAAACGGTCGGAAGGGAGGCAAGAGCCTATTACAATGAAGACAAAAGGGGCGGTCTGATGGTCTGGGGGCCTACTGTCGATTTGTGCCGTGACCCTCGTTGGGGGAGAGTAGAAGAATGCTATGGAGAAGACCCCTACCTGACTGGTGTCATGTCTTCGGCATATACAAAGGGCTTGCGTGGTGATGGAAAAGTCTGGGCGACGATTCCCACATTAAAGCATTTCTGCGCCAATAATCACGAACAGGACAGAGGGGTCGACAATGCCAATTTAAGCCCACGTTTAAAGCATGAATATTATTATGAAGCGTTCCGCCGTCCCATTGTGGAGGGCGGTGCATACAGCGTCATGGCGGCATATAATGACATTTGTCACACTCCTGCCGTGATGAATCACGACTTGAAAAACGTCCTCAAAAAGCAATGGGGTTTGGGTTTTATCGTGACGGACGGAGGAGATTTCTCCCAAAATGTGACGTTTCATCAGGTATTTGATTCTCATGCAAAAGCATTGCAGGCTTGCTTGTATGCCGGAGCGGATACCATGACGGATGAATTTTCCTTCGTTCAGGCATCAGCCAGAAAAGCCCTTGAAATGGGGTATATCAGTGAAAGTGATGTTGATAATGCTATCGGGAGTTTGCTGGAAAGCCGTGTCTTGTTGGGACATTTCGACCCCGAAACACCGTTCGACCATCTGACCCGTGCAGATGTCAACACGGATGCAGACAAAGCCTTGAATTTCCGTGCTTGTCGGGAAGGGATGGTTTTGCTCGAAAATGATGGTACATTACCATTAAATCCCGAAAAAGTCAAGAAAATCGGCTTGTTTGGCGCAAATGCCGACTGTAATTTAATGGACTGGTACACAGGAATATCAAACTATTTAATCAGCGTGAAAAAGGGCTTGGAGGAAAAGGGCTTTGACGTGATTTATGATATTGGTTGGGATATTGTCAAAATTCAAGCCCCGAATGAAAAATTTATCCGTGTTGGAGAAGACGGCTTTTTGTATGCGGATTCTGACAAGGAACACGCTGATGAATTTTACTGGTGTCTGCATGACAGCATTGAAAACGGTCACAGCAAATGGTCAAACCTGAAACACGTGAAAAGCGGAAAGTTCGTGCATATTCCTGAAAATGCTCCTTGTCTGGGAAAAACGGAAATTTATGGCTGGTTCACGTCGGAAACATTTCATGTCGACTGGGACAGAAGAAGGGGGCATATGATTTCGGACTACCTGCACGGACGACAATTTTGTCTTGACGAAAATCAGAAAGTTGTCTGCCGTCCCAAACAGAGACCAAACGAAACAACAGCGTTTTATCTGGAATGTGTCAGCGGTGCATCATTACGATTGAATCAGCTTGCAAAAGATTGTGATGTGGTTGTGTACTGCGGAGGAAATGACCCTGAACAACTTGCAAGAGAATGCTATGACCGTGAAACAATTGACCTGCCGGATGTGCAGGCGGATTGTCTTTGTGTGCTGTGTTCTCAAAATGAAGTACCTGTAATTCTGTTATTGGTTTCAAGTTATCCGTATGCGCTGTTTCCATTTCAGGAGATTGCCAATGCCAATGCAATTCTCTGGACAAGTCATGCAGGGGCGGAATTGGGTCACGCAGTCGCTGAAACGCTGTTCGGAGAGAATAACCCTGCCGGACGGTTGCCATTAACTTGGTATGCCTGTGATGAGGATTTACCCAATATCAAAGATTATGACATTATGTCAACAAAAATGACCTATCGTTATTTTGACGGTGCTGTGCAGTATCCGTTCGGTCATGGGCTGAGTTACAGCAAGTTCAAATACAGCAATATGCAGACCGCTGTCACGTCTGAGGGAGTGCGGATTTCTGCTGATATTGCAAACGTTTCCGACCGTGACGGTGACGAGGTTGTACAGGTGTATTATCATGCAGTTTCAAAGAGAATTATCCGTCCTGATTTGCAGTTGTGTGCATTTCAGAGAATGCACATCAAAGCAGGGGAAACTGTCAAATTTGAAACAGTCATACCCTTTGCAGAATTTCAGTTCTATGACGTGTCAAGGGAGAAATTCTGCCTTGAAACAGGGGAATATGAAATTTCCGTTGGTGCATCCAGTTTTGACTTGCATTGTGTCCGTACAGTCACGATTGAGGGTGAAACCGTCCCACCTCGTGACCTCTCAAAGGAAATTCGAGCTGAACTCTACGACACGCAGAAAAACACGGAAATTTATACAAATCCTCTTTCTGGTGTGACACACGTCAGGGGAATGAGATGGGATAATTCCATTATTTTCCAGAATTGTGACCTGACAGGGGTCAAGGCTGTGACAGTATGGGCTTCGGCAATCGTTCAGCCACAAACTATCACAATTGACTGCAATCATCAAAAATTGACAGAAATTCTTGTGCCGTCCTGTGATGGCTATGAGGATTTCAGGAAGCTGACAGCATCCGTTGAGATTGACGGCTGTCACGACCTTGAATTGATGTTCGGGGAAGGGGTCAGCATCCGGAGCATTCAAATTTCCCGATAAATAGGGATGAAAAAATTTGTCACACTTTTTCGCTCCTGTCATATGATGTACTATGGAACGGCAAACAAAAAGCCTTTCCAAATATCTGTATGAATGGAGATTATGAATTATGAATGGTTGCTTTGGTGATGGAAACTGCTGTTGGATTATCGTGCTGATTCTCATTCTCTGCATGTGCAACGGCAATAACAATAACTGTGGCTGTAATGGCTGCAACAACAACTGCGGTTGTGGATGCTGATTAGCTGATTAACGGCGACAGAAAGCCCCCTGAAAAACGGGGGCTTTTTTTATTTGCTGGAATTATCCTTGATTTGTTTTTTACCGCATTCACCGCAGAAAGATGCATTTTCAAGAAATAACGGTTTTCCGCAGAAACGGCAGAATTTCCGGATGATGTTTTTTTGAGTTTCTGTTTCCGCTTTTTTGTCGGTCGGCTTTGAGAGATTGACACGAGGAGGGGCGGAAACTGGTGTTTCTTTGACAGGCTTTTTGTCGGAATCTTTCACAAGCCGGACAGGCTCAGGGGTAGGCTGTTTTTGTTCTGATTTGGTATCATGGGGAGAGGACGGAACGGTTTCCGGAATGCGCCCCATTTCGGGCAAAGTTTCCGGCTTGTTTTCCGGTTCGTTCTCAATACGGAAATCTTCCGGAATGTTGTTTTCCTGCGGATTGGTTTCGAGTGCTTCCGTGCGAAGCTGTGCAACCACCAGATTCGCCGTCATGCCAGCCACAAAAAGGGCGATACATGCCAGCAGACCAATTCCCCCGACTGCTATCAGAGTTCCTTTCACGGCTCTTACAGCATCCTTCAAAAAGGGCATATCAATGATATTCAATACCAATGCCGAACACGTCCCAGCAAGGAAAAAAGCCAGACTCGGCACTGCTCCTGCAACGCTGTAAGCCTGTAACGCTGAACCCGTCCGCCTGTTGCTTCTCTTGTGAATGACGATTTCCCACACAAGCAGTAATATCAATGCAATTCCCAATACCGTCCAGCACTGACACGACAAAAAGAATTTCGTCAACGCACCGCCAGCACCGGAATTCAGGGAGCTGTCAAGATGTTCGTCAATTTCTTCCATGGGCTTTTTGAGGGTGTCAAGTAATTTTTCTTTATCGGGTTCAAGGAAACGGAGTCCGGTTTCCTGATAAATCAGGTCTGCGTTTTCTTCAATGAGTACAATAATATCCTCTTCATTGAGCTGAGGGAATGCAGAGGTGTCGTCTGCTGATAAGTAATTGCTGTATTGGCTGACCATCCATCCAGCCCATTTGGTGAAGTCACCGCTTTGCAGGATGTTTTCAATCTGTTCAACGGTGATACGGTCATCCTTGACGAAATTATCAAGGATGTACTGTGCAAGGCTTTCTTTTTCGTCTCCGTCCGTGTCAACGGTGACATCCTCCAGATGAACCGAGGCGATGGCGTTCGGGAGTTCATTGTACCGCAACATCCGCCAAGAGGTCAGACTGACCAACAAGCCTGTTGTTGTGACCAGTGTCAGAACCAGACAGAGGAACGATAATAATAAGAATTTCGGCATATTGTAAACAGATTTTTCTTTTTTCTCTTTCATTCTGTTCTCCTTTCTGTGCTGTCAAGATATTCACGGATAACTTTCATAAAATAGCTTCCGTATCGTTCGAGTTTCACCGTACCAACCCCCGAAACTCCCAGAAATGCCATATCACTGACGGGCTTTTTCCGGCACATATCCTGCAATGTCGAATCGGTGAAAATAATGTAAGCCGGAACTCTGTCACGCTTTGCAATGGTCTGACGGCATTCTTTGAGCCGTTCCAATAAAATTTTATCCGTCGTGACGGAATATGCCGGCTGTATGGTCTGCTGAGAATTTTTGCGGACGTTCATGAAAACAGAGGGCTTTTCTTTGAGGAGCTTTGCAGAATTCCGGTTCAGTGTGAGGGTTTCACTTTCTATTCCAATCCATTCTTTTTCAAGCAGGAATTCAATAATAGCATTGCATTCAGTCTTGTTGACTTCTTTCATGATGCCAAATACAGAAAGTTCCCTGAACGGTTCATAGCGTTTCGCCGTGCTTCCTCTCAAAACGTCCGTGATGGAATCCGTGCCAAGGTGTGAGCCGTTCTGATGCAGTCGCCAGATACATGAAATCACTTTCACTGCCTTTTCTGTGATGTCTCTCTGTTCGTAATTCGCCAGACAGGAACTGCATTTTCCGCAGTAGGGCGGAGCATCTTCTCCGAAATATTTTAAAATGCGCTGTCTCAGACAGGTATCACTTGTACAATAAGTTTTCATTTGCCAGAGACGTTGTTCATCTAATTTTCGTTGTTTCTGTCTTGCGTATTCATCCATCATGGTGTTATCCTCAGCGGTTTTGGAAATCATAAACCGATTCAATGCAACATCCGATTCATGATAAAAAAGCGTACATTCCGCCTGACTTCCGTCACGTCCTGCCCTTCCTGCTTCCTGATAATAATTTTCGAGATTTTTCGGCATATTATAATGGATGACATAACTCACGTCTGATTTGTCAATTCCCATTCCGAATGCATTGGTTGCAACAATAACCTTCGCCCTGCCATAAATGAAATCATCCTGATTTCGTTTTCGTTCCTCGTCAGGAAGTCCGGCATGGTAGCGTACGGCATGAATTCCCAGTCTGCACAAATCCTCTGTTACCTGTTCCACATATTTCCTTGTAAGACAATAGACAATTCCGCATTCTCCGGAATGTTGCCGGATAATGCCAGCCAGTGCAGTAAATTTGTCTCTTGGCTTCTGCACATTGAACCATAAATTTTCACGGTCGAAACCTGTTGTGACACGGTAGGGATGATTCAGCCCCAAAATCCGCTCAATGTCTTCTGCCACTTCTCCGGTCGCAGTCGCCGTGAATGTGCTTACAACCGGACGACAGGGGAGGACTTTCAGAAATTCCGGTATTTTCAGATAACTTGGTCTGAAATCCTGCCCCCACTGCGAGACACAATGCGCTTCATCAACTGCCACCATTGCAACCGGAAACTGATGTACAATATTCAAGAATCCCTGCGTTTCGAGCCGTTCCGGCGCAACGTACACAATACGAATATTTCCCCTGTAAACTTGTGACAATGCCTGTCGGTATTCTTCGGAAGTCATCATGGAATTCAGACATACTGCCGGAATGCCGTTCGCTTGTAATGCTCTTACTTGGTCATGCATGAGGGAAATCAATGGAGAAATTACCACTGTCAAGCCATTGAGTAGTACCGCCGGCACTTGATAACAAATGGATTTTCCTGCACCTGTCGGCATGATTCCCAATATATCACGCCCTTGTAAAATATGCGTGATAATTTCCTTTTGACCTTTTCGGAAGCTATCATACCCGAAACATTGTTTCAGAACGTTTTCAAGGCTTTGTTCCATCCGCTGACCTCCTTATTTTAATGGGCATTTTCCCCCATACCCCCTTATCCTAATGGGGGACAATGCCCTTTGAAGGCTTAGCACGAACCGCCTAAAACTAACGCAGTTCGCACTAAGAGGGCATTTTCCCCCATACCCCCTTTTATAATCCCCTCTTATTATACCACATCTTTCCGGCGATTGCAAGAAAAAAATAAATCCCCGAAATGTGTTACACTTTGCGCATTTTATCCGTATGTGTAAATGAAAGCCAAAAAATGCATTTCTAGCTTATCAACTTTCAGAGAAAAGAGGTGAGCCGTATCATGACAGACAGTGAAATCCGTATCAAGCTGAAAAAGTCGCCGGATGAGGGGTATCGGGCTTTGTTTGAGACGTATTTCAATTATGTGTATTCCATCACGTTTCATATTCTCCGAAACTGCGCTACTCATGAGGATATAGAGGAATGTGTGGCGGATGTATTTCTAGAGGTCATCCAGCATTATGACACATCTCATGATGGTTCTGTCAAGGCTTATGTCGGGACGGTCGCCAAACGGAAAGCCATTGATATGAGCCGTTCGGTGACTTCCCGAAAAAGCCATGTGATTCCCATTGAAGACGAGCAAATGGCGGAAATTCCGTCCGCCTTTTCCGTGAGGGATACCGTGGAAACGACAGAACGAAACCGCATTTTGATTGAATGTATTCTGTCATTGGGTGAGCCGGATTCTTCCATTATTTTACAGAAATATTTCTATGACAGAAATTCGATTCAAATCGCAAAGATGTTACATCTTTCTCCGCCAGCCGTCAGAATGCGCTGTAACCGTGCCATGAAACGGCTTCGAAAATTGCTTTTTGAAAAAGGAATTACTTTATGAAGGAGGTTCTTTTATGAAAACTTATGAGAAACATCTTCGTGAAATTTTGCAAAATGCGGATGCTGAAACCGTCCGCAAAATCGCAGAAATGACACCCTCTGCCGATGTCAAGACCAAAGAACGCATTTTTAACACCGTCCGCACAAGCTGTCATGTTCAGAATGCCCAGAGCTTCGAAACAGAGGCTTATCCGGCTATCACAGAATCACGCTACAATCGTTACAAAACATTCGGCACGGCGGTGGCTTGTCTGGTGGTCTGCGGGGGTGTGATTGGAGGGCTTTCCACGTTACAGAAACCTTTGACAACTTCTGAACAGACAGAACAAATCACCATGGAACAGATGACAGAAGCAATTTCTACCACAACCGCACTTGTCAACAACATCAAGACGGCTGAAAAATCCGACAAAGAAACAAATTCCGCTCAACCCAAAGAAACTGTCATCTATACTGTTCCTGTCATTGTGCCTGTTGCAGAAAATATTCCAGCTGAAAAAGCTGTCAATCCCGAAACAACTGTACCAACCGCAGAGACAACCACCGTTCAGACAACTGCTGTTCCTGTCGATAATACAGAAAAAGAAACTGTTTCCGCTGATTTCGTGCCGTTGTCAAATCCTGCGCCTGCTCAGAATGCTGTAGCTGAAACAACTGCATCCACTTCAACCACTGTAGCAGAAACGACAATTCAGGCTGAAACAACCGCCATTCCGCAGGAAACTGAACCCGTTGTCAATAATTCTTTGGGTCAGTTCAGAGTGGAAAGAGAAGAAGGAGAGAAAGGTTTCAATTATCATGTTTATGTAGATAATCCGGCGAATCCAAAGGGTGATTTTGTCAAATGTCGTCTTTCCTATATTCCGGATGGTTTCGAGCACAAAACACATAATGATAGCGGTGACGTTGTGTTTGATGAATACAGCAAGCAGTTATCCGACGGCGGAATCGAAAAATTTCATTTCAATCAGATGACTTTGAATTTTTGCCAAGTCACGGACAATGGAGCTGTCACTGTGTATTCTATTGACCCTGACCATGACAGTGAATTTTCTTATGAAACGACCAATGTCAATGGCTATCCTGCAATCTCTGTTTCTAGTGTTACCGGAACATCTGACATTTTCTGGCATGACGGAGTTTCTGTGTACTGTGTTCATGTAGACGACAATCTCAAAAATGAAGTAATGAAAATTGCAGAATCTGCTGTTGAAGATTACACCGCTGAAAAAATCACCAAACCGCAACCCATTGAACCCCTTGAAACCGTCAAATTTGCGGAAACTTTCACCCTGACAAATATTGACACGGACATTATGCCTGATTTCGTCTTGAAAACTTATACTGACCTCGAATTAGACTATACGACATCTATCTATCAGAAATTGACCCCTGTCATGGATGAAAACGACCCAACTATAATTGAAACTCGTTATGCGCCGACTTGGTTTCCGAATGTGTCTTTCACCGAAGAGGGTCATGTAAATGTCGTTCAAACGGATACGCAAAATAAAGCCGATTATTACCAAAATCCCTATGGTTCGCCACAAGTTCATTTTTCGCAGAGATTGAAGGAAAATTATTATGATAGTACTTTCTGGGATATGACTTCCATGTATGAGCAGATTTCATTTGACGGACACGTGATATATCTCCAAAATGTGACATATGATAGCAGTACAGAAAAGTATGGTATTTTCTGGAATGACGGCGATTATATTTTCCAGATTTCCACCTATGGTCTAAGCAAAGAGGAAGCTCTCAAAGTTGCGGAATCTGTCAAGCCTGTTGAATAAATTAAAAATTCCTCACGAAAAAATTAAAATCCTTTCAATGTGTGTAAGAAATCAGCTCCCTTTTGATGGGGAGCTGATTTCTTTGGAGGAAATAATTCAATTTTCAGGTTTGAGATTGGTTAAGTCAATAATGGCTCTCTGGTCTGGACTGATGCCGACTGAATTCAATTCTAAATAGATATGCCCGAATTTATCTTCATCCACCATATTCGCACAAGTCACATGAACGGATTGAC
Organism: Ruminococcus sp. UBA3855; assembly: GCA_002392545.1. Classification (GTDB taxonomy): domain Bacteria; phylum Bacillota; class Clostridia; order Oscillospirales; family Ruminococcaceae; genus UBA3855. The sequence goes on along the minus strand of DGHF01000168.1, from coordinate 23,742 downwards.
CAGATTCAATGCGCTTGATATTATTTTTTTCGAGTTCACTGTCTGCACTGATGCTGAAATGGTCGCCACTGTCAGGGCATAATCCATTTTCGTAGGTTTGGTTAGAATAGAGCAGTGTACCGTCTTTTTCGGGGTAGATGAAGTTATTGTAATTTACATCCTCAACGGCGGTATCTCCGTTGTTGGTGAATGTGAGTTCAGTAATGACAACATACTGACGGACTTTTTCGGAAATGCCGTCAATGGTGCGAGTTGTCCAGATTTCGCCGTTTTCGTCCAGATATTCGCTAAATTCGGCAGGTCTTCCGATTTCGTCCGTGGTGATACCATTAAAGTTACTCTGTACTCTCACGCTGTTCACGCAGACGGTCAGGGGGGCGAAATGATTCAATTCGTCAATGGGCTTTTCGTAGTAGTCGACTGTTTCGCCAACTCCACAAAGATGGAGGTTTTCAATCTGGAAATATTTGTCATTGCTTGTCTTTACCTTTGCCCATGTTGGCATATCAATTTGTTCGGCTTCATCTGCTGGAGTTTTTTCTCCGCTTGCTTCGGCTTCGCCTAACAGGATTTCTTCATTTTCGGGAATGTCATATTCCGCAGGCTGTGGGGTCTGGATAGAAGCGTTGTTGTCGTCAGTGTATTGTTCATCTACTTCCACAATGGATGCGCCTTCCATGACCTGAATCACTTCCTCAGCGGTCAAACCTTGACAGAACAGTTGCACATAATATCTGTCATTCAGCTGTACAAATGCAACACAGTTGTCACCGTCTTGGAAATCGGGGTTACAGGTGATAACTCCACGGTTTCCATTTTCGAGGGTGTGCGCATCACTCACAGGGAATTGACTGCTGGCACTTGCGTAGAATTCCACGTCTGTACCGTCCGCCATCCATAACAGCATGGGAGTAATACTGCGTGGGTCGCTGTTGTCGGAGCTGTGAATTTTTTCGGCATAAGGGCCATCATGCTGGTAGAACATTCTGTCCGGCAACCAGTCAAATACAAGCTTATATCTGGTATCTGTTCTTTCGACAAAATCGTCTTCAATTTCAGCAGGAACATTTTCTTCGTGCTGGGAAACTGCGGGAATAAAGTAAACGCTTTCCATCATGTCCATGGTTTCTTGATAATTTAAGCCGGCACAGAAAACCTCTGCACCCCAACCCGTATCACCAAATACAAGATAGGTATATGTGACAAAATTATCAATGAGTTCGCCGTTTTCGTCTGTTGTTGCGTAAGTGGTCGCCTGAATGCCGTTCGGAAGAGTGGATTCATCATAAATAGGAAAATTGATAGTTTCCGTCATTTGTCCAATGTCATCACTGCGGACAAACTGCACTGCTACAAATTGAGTGTCGTCACGCTTGAAATAGGGGATTTCTGCATAATATTCTTGATTGTTATAGCAATAAACAGTGGTTCTCATTTCCGTGTTCATGCCTTCAGGAACAGAATTGAATCCCATTCGATAATCTGGCTTTGCAAGACGGTCAACTTCGGAAGGCGTTATCATACCTTCATTGAAGTAAAGCCCTGCAATCAATTCTTTGATTTCGTCCGTTGACAATCCCTGAATCTGAATTTCCGTACCCCATCCATTATTGAAATCCACATAAACATAGCAGTGACTTCTTTCAATGATATGACCGCTCCCATCATCAGCATAGCAGTATACAACAGAATAGCCGTTGTCAAGTGTACCCTGTTCCATGACAGGGGCTTGATAGCTGGATACAAGCTCTTCACGTTTCATCAATTCCATAAGAACAGATTTATGCTCATTGCTGGTGCTGGTGAGTAAATCTTTGGCAATGTAGTAAGTTTCATTGGTGGATACATCTGTATGCAGGGTGGTAATGACACTGGAATTCATCTGTGAGGGGACGACATTAAAGCCAATTGTATAAATGGGGATACTTTCGTTTTGGTCGGCATTTTCGGCAACGGCTAAATTTTCACCATCTGCCAAAGATGCAGGGTTAATTTGTGAGGGCTGTTCGGGAGCTGTCAATCTGGATTGTGTCATATTGTGAATGGCAACCGGACTCACGGCAACCAGACAACAAGCGACAGCAATCGCCCAAAATCCAGCGTTAAAGCGTTTCTTTTCGGTTTTCATGTTGACCATCCTTTCTAATTCTCGGCGGTGACGGCGGTAGCGTTCGGAAAAGGGCGGTTCGGGTTTACTAGGTGAGAAAGCATCTTTTACAATTTTATCCCATTCGTGCTTGTTCATGAAATTCACTCCTTTGTCATGCGTTTTCTGGCACGTTCAAACCGTTTTCTGACGGTGCTTTCTTTCATATTGAGTTCGTGTGCAATCGCCCCGAACGGCATACCTTGTTCACAGTGCAATAGTACAATATTTTGGTCTGTCTCGTTCAGTCGGCTGAGGAGTTCGTTAATTTTCTCACGGAGAGAAAAACGCTTCTGTCGTTCCTCGATTTCGTTTACAGGGTCGGGAACGTGGGAAAATTCCTCGTCAAAATCTGCCGGAATTTCACGGTTTCGGGAGTTTCGGCGGTATTGGTTGATGGAAACGGAACGGATGACTGCAATCATGTACTGTTTTGTTTCGGGGGAATCGGGCTGACCGATTTTATGAATGTGCCTGATAATTTTGTAGAAAGCATCTGAAACGGCATCTTCTGCCTGTTCGTGCTGGTGGAGAATCGCAAGGGCGATATAATACAGGGGCTTTTCGTAGAGCCTGTACAGCTCGGCTAATTTTTCACGGTCATTCAATTCAATTCCCCCTTTCACATGGCTTTAGAACGTTCTATTTATTATAACATATCCCAAAGGAATTTCGTGACAGGGGTTTCAAAAAAATTTCAGAAATTTTTTGCAACCCCTTGACAAATCGGGAAAAGTATGATAAAATAATAGTGTTGCTTGTGTAGCACAGCTGGTAGTGCAGCTCATTCGTAATGAGCAGGTCGCAGGTTCGAATCCTGTCACAAGCTTTGAGGTGAAAGCCTGAAAACCGCTTGATGGAATATCAGGCGGTTTTCTTTTATGATATGCGATAATAATGCAAGAATTTTGGGTAATCCTAACTAAGGGTAGGTGGATTGATGATTCCAGTTTTATATATGGTGATTCCGTGCTATAATGAAGAAGCTGTATTGCCGGAAACGGTCAGACAGCTTTCCGAAAAATATGATATTCTCATACAGGCACAGAAAATCTCACCTCTTAGCAAGATTGTATTTGTGAATGACGGTTCACAAGACCATACTTGGCAATTGATACAGCAATACCACCATGATTACCCCGAAATTTTTTCAGGTATCTGCTTGGCACATAATAGCGGTCATCAGAATGCCATTCTTGCAGGAATGCTTACTGTCAAAAATTTATGTGATGCTGTTATCACTATGGATGCTGATTTGCAAGATGATATTGATACCATTGATAAAATGGTTGATGAATTTGCAAAAGGGTTTCAGGTGGTCTATGGGGTGCGCAGTGCAAGAAAGACTGATACCCCTTTCAAGCGTCTGACAGCAGAAGGATTTTACAAGCTCATGCAGATGATGGGGGTGGAACTGGTGTATAATCATGCAGATTTCCGCCTGATGAGTCAGAGAGTATTGCAGGAGCTGGCGAATTATCCCGAAATCAATTTGTTTTTGAGGGGAATCGTGCCGACAATTGGTTTTTCAAGTACGATTGTTTATTATGAACGTCATGAACGGTTTGCAGGGAAAAGCAAGTACCCCTTGAAAAAGATGCTCCATTTCGCTGGGGATGGAATCACTTCTTTCAGTGTGAAGCCTTTGAAAATGATTGTAAATATCGGCTTTTTGATGGTAGTATTTAGTATTATTATGTTTATATGGGCATTTGTGGACAAGCTCAAAGGCAATACGGTTGCAGGCTGGTCAAGTACAGTATGTTCTATCTGGCTAGTTGGTGGGATGCAGTTGCTGTGCCTTGGCATTATCGGGGAATACATCGGGAAAATTTATGCAGAGGTCAAGCGCAGACCTCGTTATATTGTGTCGGAATTCCTGAACGAATCGGAAGAAAATAAGGAGAATTCTGCATGAAAGATTTCATTCAGATTATTTGCAGAAATCTGTCACATAAAAAGGAGCTGTTTTCATGAATCAATATCAGAATGCACCCGAAATTCAGAAATTTTTACAGGATGCACAAGCAGAAACAAAACATTCCGGTGAAGTCTGCAAACTGCCGACATTTCAGGAGTTTTGGGAAGAACATTATTCAGCAAGTGAAATTCCGTTTAGTGAACGGCAATTTCTGGAAGATGCAGAGGTGATGCTTGCACATAATCAGCTTGACTATTATCAGGAATTGACTTCCTATCGTTCGGGAATATCGTTTATTGTGCGCCCTGTGAAAAAGGTCATCCGGAAACTGAATGCATTCTTGTTTCTGCCTCTTGTCAATGCACAGAATAATGTCAACCTCATGACAGCAAAATTATTTCTTCATATGCGGAGTTATGTCAATCAAGACCATGCAGAACGAAAGTTTTATGAACTGCGTACAAAGGAATTGGAACAGAAACTTGATGCACAGCAGGAAATTATCCGCACGCTGTCTGAAGAAATCGCCATTCTGAAAGAACGGCTTGACGATTACGAGGGAGGTCAGGAATGAATATTTATCAGATTGTCACAACGCTGAATTTCGGTGATGCAATCGGAAATGATGTCATTGCTATCAAGCATGTGATTGAGGATATGGGCTTGAAAACGGCAGTTTATTCTGAAAGTATCGCCCCAAAAGTCAAAGAGCCGGATTGTATGACGTTAGAACATTTTCCGAAATTGCATGATGATGATATTGTGATTTATCATATGGGGAACGGCTCACCGCTCAATGAAGCAGTTACGCATCTGGACTGTCGGAAAATTATGATTTATCACAATATTACTCCATATGAATTTTTCCATCTTGACAGTATGTCCGCCGTGGAAAACTGCCGGAAAGGTTTGCAGGATGTTAAAACCGTCATGAGAGGAAAATTCAATGCCTATATTGCAGATTCCGCTTTCAATAAAAGTGATTTGGTGCGGATGGGCTATAAAGCCGACAGTATCAGCGTGATTCCGGTCATTGTCCCTTTTGATGATTACAAGAAAAAGCCTGATTCTGCTATGGTGGAGGAATTGTCTGACGGTATGACGAATATTGTCTTTGTCGGACGGATTGCCCCGAACAAGAAACATGAGGACTTAATCCGGATTTTCGCCTATTATAAAAAATACGTCAATCCTGATTCACGTCTGATTCTCGCAGGGAGTGCCAATGCGGACGGAATGTATTTCAAGGATTTGCAGGCATATATTGAGGAACTCGGCGTGAAAGATGTTGTATTTGCCGGACATATCAGCTTTGCGGAGATTTTAGCAATTTACAAGACGGCTCATGTATTTCTCTGCATGAGTGAACACGAGGGGTTTTGTGTGCCTCTTCTGGAAGCGATGACCTTTGATGTGCCTGTCATTGCATACGGTGCTTGTGCAGTGCCGGAAACGCTTGGAGGAGCTGGCGTGGTCGTGAGCAACAAAGACCCTGTATTCCTCTCAAAAGTCATTGACGGCGTTGTCAATCAAAAGGCAATGCGTTCACAGATTATTAAGGCGCAACGTGAACGGCTCAAATATTTCCAGTATGACCGCATTAAAAAAGAATTTCAGGATTTCCTGCGTGGCTTTATCGAACGCTTTCCCCCGATTTCGTCAGAAAATGGAGAAAAACCCATCAAAGACCTTTATCGGATTGTACAGGAGAATATGCGGAAACAATCAAAATTGATGCCCTTTACAGAAGATGCACTTTTGCATGAATCCCGTATGACCTCTGCAAATGTCGATATGACGGACTTACTCAATCAGAATTATTCTGCTCGTGGACTGATTGAAGCAGTATGGCTCTCCTGTTTCGGAAAACTGCCGGACGAAAACGACTATTCTGTATGGGAAATGCAGGCTTCTGAACTGAATAAAACAGAATTTGTCAAAAAGCTGGTGTATGAGTGTACTCATGCCGATTTGTGCCGGAACAGGGGAAATGAAATCCATTATAATCCCTTTGTTTCGGCTGAACTCCCCGAACCCAGCAACCATGAAACAGAATTCATCCCTGAACCGGAGGAAGGCGGTGCACTTCCCACATGAAAACAATTTATGTTGATATTACCAATATCCCCGAACTCGAACATTATACCGGAATTCCTCGTGTTGTGACAGAGCTTGTTTCCAGAATGATGATGAAACAATTCCCTCTGAAACTGCTTTCCTTTGATGCAAAAAGAAATTCTTATCAGGTTGTTGACAATGAGCATTTTTTAATTTGTGCAAAGGGAATGCTTCCCGAAAAGAAAAACATCTATACAGGCGAATTTCTGGATATTGAGAATTTCGAAAAGGGAGCTGTATTTCTGGATATGAACAGTTCATGGCATACCCTCCCGAACCGGAGTTTTCTCCTGCCACAGCTCAAAAATCGACAGGTCACAATCTGGGTTCTGATTCATGATATTATCCCAGTCAGACACCCCGAATATATGAAGTCTGAAACACTCCTGAAATTCATGGAGTATCTGACGGCGCATATGGTCTATACAGACAGAATTTTTGTCACTACTCATGCGGTTCATGATGATGTCAAAAAGCTTTTTGAGGAATTGAATCTTCCCTGCAAGCCCATGAGCATGATACCATTGGGAGCTGATTTTTCCGTTGATTTGCAGGACAGGGGAGCTGTTGACAAAAATATTCTGAATCAGCTTTCAGGAAGAAAATATATCCTTACAGTCGGCACGATTGAGCCCCGAAAAAATCACAAAGTTCTTTTGAAAGCCTATCAGAAATCACTTGCCAAAATGGGAATTGATGTTGTGATGGTGGGGCGGACTGGCTGGGAAATGGAACGGTTTTTACAGGATGTCAAGACTGATTCCCATTACGGAAAAGGCTTGTATCTGTTCAAACACGTCAACGACGCTACACTTCAGAAATTGTATGAAAAAGCATATCTTGTTGTGTTCTCGTCCTATGCGGAGGGTTATGGACTCCCAACCATCGAAGCCATGATGCACGGTGTTCCGGTGATATGTTCAGATATTCCGGTCATGCGTGAGGTGGGCGGGTCTTACTGCGATTATTTCAACCCTGACAGTGCAGATTCTTTGATTGAAGCCGTTAAGAAATATACTTCCAATCCTCAACGCTACCATGCAAGAAAAGAACAGCTTTCTGCTTCTTACCATCCACCCAAATGGGAAGATGCTGTTTTGACATTGACACAGCACTTTGAACCTGCTCCCACAAATGCATTGTATCCCCATCAGCCCATTAAACAGATTGTTTTTCTTTCGGCACGTCCTGCGCCTTTGCTGGCGACTTTGCCCTATGTGGAAACATTCATGCCGTTTCTGACGGAATTAGTCGTCTGCTGTCCCGAACGGATGGCGGAATTCATGCACAAAAATTATCACGGCAGATTGCACTTGATTACTGTCACGGATGATGAACTGTTAGACGGTCAGCAACTCCCTCCAGACCATTCCACAAGAAATTTTTTCCTCCGTTGTCTGGCAATGGAACTCGATGTACTTGACAATGAATTCATCATGTCTGATGATGATTACAGACCATTGCAGTATATCACAGAGGAAGTTTTCTATAAAGACAATAAATACTGCGGTTATTATTTTTCTGATATCAGTAAATGGAAATATCATATTGTACAATTATTTTCCTATGATTATTGTCATTTCCGGACGTTGGATTTTCTCAAGGAAAACGGTTTTCCTACTTTGCAGTATTCCTCTCACCAGCCCCAATTGATTAACAAGGTATGGTATCAGGAAATGTTGCAGAAATTCCCCGACATCCGCACAAAGGGCTATGATGAATGGAGCACCTATTTTAATTATTGTGCAGTGATGCATTCTGAACAGTATCAGGCTTTGCCTTATGTGACATTGTCATGGCCTCCGGTCGGCGGTGACAATAAAGGCGTTACTCAGCCAGAATATCTTTTTGAAAATTGCTATGCTGATAATTATAAATCAGGCAGACCATTTTCCGGATTTTCACGCATTTTCACGGATGAACAATCCGTTCTGGAAGAATCTGCTCAAAAGAAACTGATTGCCCTCAAATATCGCCTTATCATGGAAGAAGCCAAAAATTACGAAATCCAACAGAATCAGAAATATCATGATGAATTCGGCGAATTTCCCGAAATTGCAATATATTTCGGAATCGGGCATGATTCTGCGCCTGAAATGGGTGCGCCTTGTGTGATGACGTTCAGCAGACAACACCCCAATCGAATTTGTTTCAGTGCGGTAAGGAATGAACAGTGTATTGCCAATTTCCTGCCAGCATCCATTGAAATTGAACTGACGGACACCGACGGAAACAGTTTTCTCCAGAAGTCGCTTTCTCTCAATACAAGACAGAATTATACTGACATGACATTTTATTTTCCACCAACCATTCCGGAAGATGCTTCACTTTTATTTTGGGTCACAGTACAGATTTTCTCAAGGACTGCTGAGACAAAGAAAATGATTCCTGTTCAGCTGTCGGATTAGTGCGGAGGTGATTGTATGGGATTGGTGAAAAAATGGGCACTGCAACTAAAAAAGCATCAGTTTTTATTTGAAGAACTGGTGAAACGTGATTTCAAGAAAAAATACAAGCGTACCATTCTGGGAATGCTGTGGAGTCTGCTTTCTCCTATGATGCAACTGCTTATCATGAGCATTGTATTCACGCATTTTTTCGGGAGAGATAAACCGCATTATACAATTTATCTGTTTGCTGGAAATCTGACGTATTCATTTTTCCGTGATTCAACGTATGGCGGAATGAGTTCTCTGATGTCGAATGCCGGAATCATCACAAAAATCAATCTGCCGAAATATATGTTCCTGCTTTCCAAAAATGTGGCATCACTAATCAATTTCGGCTTGACATTGATAATTTTTCTGATATTTGTTGCGGTGGATGGAATTGCATTTTCATTCAAGTTTCTGTTATTGCTGTACCCGATTTTCTGGATGATTATATTTAATATCGGATGTGGGTTTATTTTATCGGCATTGTTTGTGATTTTCAAGGATATTCAATATTTGTATGATATTTTCACATTGATGCTGATGTATCTTTCAGCGATTTTCTATTATACTGACACTTATTCCGAACATGTGCAGAAATTATTTTATCTGAATCCGCTGTATGTCTATATTACCTATATCCGAGAGATTATCATTGACAATATGATTCCGGATATGATGACACATGGACTTTGTGCGCTGTATGCAATTTTAGCATTGACAGTGGGGGCGTTGATTTACAAGAAATATAATTATAAATTCCTGTACTATATGTAAGAGGTGGAAAAATGGCGAAAATTGTATTAAATCATGTATCAGTCTCGTATATCGTGGGGGATTTCTCAACGGTCGGGCTGAAAGATGTCATTATTCAGAAAATCAAGGGCACTTACAGCGAAAAGGAATTTACTGCCGTCAAGGACGTGAGCTTTGAGCTGGAAGAAGGCGAATTATTGGGAATTATCGGCGCAAATGGTGCAGGAAAATCCACGCTACTGAAAGTAATTTCTGGCATCATGCGCCCCACGCAGGGAACAATGGATGTACAGGGAAGTATTGCTTCCCTGTTGGAATTGGGGACGGGCTTCGACGGTGATTTGACCGTCAAGGAAAATACCTTTCTCCGTGGCGCAATGCTGGGTTATACAAGGGAATTCATGAATGAAACTTATCATGATATTATTTCCTTTGCGGAACTGGAAGAATTTGAGGACAGGCTTTTTTCTCATTTGTCCTCTGGTATGAAGTCAAGGCTTGCTTTTTCCATAGCCTGCCTTGTCAATCCGGATATTTTAATATTGGATGAAGTTCTTTCAGTTGGTGACGGCGCATTCCGCAAGAAGAGTGAACAGAAAATGCTGGAAATCATTCACGGCGGTACAACGACGCTCCTTGTTTCGCATTCCCTCGAACAGATTCGCAGAATGGCTACAAAGGTTCTGTGGCTCGACAGAGGGGAACAAATTGCTTTCGGTGAAACAAATGAAATCTGTAATCAATATGAAAAATTTTTAAATGGAAAATAGTATGTAATTATTATAAAATAACGAAACATCGCCATTTTTTGAATCGAATGTCAAAAATGCATAAATTTCGGAAGCTTTTTTTGTATAAAATGTTACTTGTCGATTTTCAATAAATATGGTATAATGAAAAAAATGGGGTTCTGTTGGATACAGAATAATTGCTTTAAAGTGTGACCCGAAAGGAGAAAAGTTATGGATGAAAGATTGCTGATTACCTGCGATAGTGGTGTAGATATTGGGATGGAGCTGGCGAAACAGTATCAGATTAAGATTCTGCCTTTGAATGTAAAGCTCGGAAAACAGTATCTTCAGGACGGAATTAACGTCAGTTCGCAGGATTTATTCGATTATTTTAATAAAACAAAAGATATTGCTGTAACAAGTTCGCCGACGATTGACCAGACATTCCAGTTTTTTACTCGTCATGTGTTCATGGGCTATACGATTATTCATTTTACCATCAGTGCGGAACTGTCGGAGTCTTATGCAAATGCAATTGCCGCAGCAAATGACATTGGACGAAATGTGCATGTTGTTGATACAAGAACAGGTTCTTCCGCTTCTGCTTTGGTCGTTCTGACCGCTGCAAGAATGGCGCAGGAAAATAAGCCCCTCGCTGAAATTCTTTCTACAGTACATAATCTGACCGCAAAAACTAGTGCCAATGTTTTGGTTGATAAGATGGATTTCCTGTATGCAGGCGGTCGTTGCAATGGTTTCCAGAGGTTCGGTGCGAATTTGTTCAATATTCATCCCTGCATTGTTGTAAAAGAGGGAAAGCTTGTTCAGGACGGAACTTACAGAGGAAAGCAAATTGATATTATCCCGAAATTCGTTGAAGATGCCCTTGCAAAGGGAACAATTGACAATCATTTCGCATTCCTGACACATACTGGTGTCAGTCAGTCACTGCTTGATAAAGCTCATGCAGAATTAGAAAAGCGTGGAAAATTTGACGAAATTTTCACCGTCACGACTGGATGCACCATTTCAGCCCATCTTGGTCCAAATACCATTTGTGTTATGTTCCTTTTCAAGTAATCATTGCAAATCAAAAGAACGCCGTTTTCAGGGCGTTCTTTTTTGTCGGCATAAAAATAAAATGCTCACGATTCCCGTCAGAAATTCTGTGAGGGGGTACGTCAGCCAGATTCCTGAAAGTCCGGCATTCGACAGCAGAAACGAAAGCGGTATCATCAGAATCATTCCCCGAAGAATGGAAATGATATTGCTTTGAATCGGCTTTTCACAGGATGCCAGATAGCCCGAAATGATGATGTTCATTCCTGCAAGTCCGCAGCCTGAAAAATACAGCCGGATTCCCTGAACGGCGAGTTTCTGCAATTCCGTGTGATTGTCCCTGTTGAATGCGGAGGAAATCGGCGAAGCCATGACAAATAATAACAGATAAATGATAATTGACAAAATTCCTGACAGAATGAGGGCATATTTCAGGAATGTGAATGCATTGACAGAATTTTCCTTTCCGGTTTCACGGCTTATGAGAGGCTGAACCCCTTGTGCAATGCCTGTATGAATTGCCGTCACCACAAGTGAAATATTTGCTACAATCCCATAGGATGCAATGCCGGTATTCCCTGCTATCCGATATATCAGTAAATTGAATACTATCATAATGATTCCGCCTGTAATTTCCGTGATAAATGATGCACCGCCCATTGTCAGAATGTGCCCTATCTGCCGGAATTCCGGAAACATCTTCACAAAATGGAACTGATTTTGTTTCCGGATAAAATACGGCAATATTACCCCCATGCTAATGACAGGGGAAAAACACGTTGCAATCACTGCGCCTTTCATTCCGCCGTGCAATATAAAAATAAATACATAATCTAAAATAATATTCATGAAACTGCCTGACAGCATAGCGGTCATGGTTCTTTTCGGGTCGCCGTCGTTCCGCACGAAACAAATCAAAATCTGATTCAGCAGGAAAAACGGCGAACATATCAGCAAAATTTTCAAGTAAATACTGCTCATTGCAAGGGTGTTTTCATCTGCTCCCAATAAAACAGCAATCTGTTCGGAACAAAAAATTCCCATTGTGATGAACAGCATTGAAAAAATCATTCCCATGTAAATGGTATTGGTGAAAGTCCGTGAACCTTGTTCGGTTTCGTGACAGCTTTTCAGAATGGTGTATTTCGCTCCTCCGCCCATGCCCAACATCAAGCCCGTTCCGGAAATCAGGCTGTAAATGGGGATTGCCAGATTCAGAGAGGCTAAACCATTTTCGCCGAGCCATCCGGCGATAAAATAAGTATCCGCCAGAATATAGCACGAAAGCCCCAGCATCCCTAAAATATTCATGGTGACATAGCGTGTGAATTCTTTCCTCATAATGCTCCTTTCCGCTAAAAAATGCCGTTCTTCTCCCTACTAAGACCTAAAGGGGGAAGAAACGGCATTTCATGCTTTCTATCCGGTGACAGAAATCAGCCTTATTCGATTGTAAATATCATCAGCTGACAAGAATGGGATATTCTGCCAGAACATTGATTCCCTTCTTTGCAAGAGCCTTGACAGCATTTTCCACCTCTGTGAAGTTGAGTGCATTTTCAGTGATGAAAACAGTCTCTTCCTCAGTGGAAACGGTTCTCTCCTGTAATTCGCCGAACACCTCAGACAATGCGGAAATATCAGCACTTGTGGTACGGAAATAACGCTTTGCGGAAAATACACTGAAATCTTCAATGAAATCAGTGGAATTGACATTTTCCCAAGTCTGTGAAGGAATGGTATGTTCCAGCTGAACTTCCTCAATCATATCGCCGAGTACTGCGCTTGCTGTCGGGAATTTACCAGCCCCACGACCATAGAACATGGCTTTGCTGATGCCGTCGCCACGAACCATCACTGCATTATAAACGCCGTTCACCTGTGACAGAAGATTGTCTTCCTCGACAGCCATCGGCATGACAGTAGGCAGAATTTTTCCGTTTTCAAGTCTCTGCACTCTTGCAATGAGTTTAATGGTATATCCCAGCTGATTGCACAATTCCACGTCTTTCAGTTCTACCTCACGAATGCCCTTTGTGTGAACGGATTCCGGATAAACGTGCTTTCCGAATGCCAGTGAAGACAGAATGCAAATCTTTCTGCAAGCGTCATGCCCTTCCACGTCAGCAGTCGGGTCTTTTTCAGCATAACCCTTTTCCTGTGCTAATGCGAGGGCGGTGGAAAAGTCCATATTCTCCTTAATCATCTTGTTGAGAATAAAATTAGTTGTACCATTCAAAATGCCTGCAATGGCGGAAAAATCATTTGCAGCAAGGCATTTATGCAGAGGTCTGATAATCGGAATCGCACCGCCGACACTTGCCTCAAAGAAGAAATTGCAATCATGCTCTTTTGCGGTTTTCAGGAGAATATCACCCTTCGCAGCGACTAACTCCTTGTTAGACGTTGCAACACTTTTTCCGGCTTCCAAGCAGGATTTCACGAAAGTGAATGCCGGTTTGAGTCCGCCCATGCATTCTGCAACTACTTTCACATCAGGGTCATTCAAAATCACGTTGATGTCCTTGACGACTTTATTTCCATAGGGTCTGTCGGGGAAGTCTCTCAAATCGAGAATGTAAGCCATTTCCAGAGATTTACCGCATCTTTTTTCAATTAAGGCTTTATTCTTTTCAAAAAGTTCCACGACACCAGAACCAACAACGCCACACCCTAAAACTGCAAATTTTTCCATTGTAAAAATCCTCCTGATTTCAAGTCATTATTCGCCTGACAATATTTTAATTGCAACGACACCTTCCACAGTTTGGAGTTTTTCCTCCAGTTCATGCGGATTTTGAACCTCTCCGCCCATCTTGATGGAAATTGTCACACCTGCGACCCCATCAATGGGAATGCTTTGGTTGACCGTGAGCACGTTTGCTGACTGTGCATACAGCATCTGCAACACGCTGGAAAGCACTCCAGCTTCGTCACGAAGTGTCAATTGCAAATTGATAATCCGCTGTGTCAACTTGTCCTCGTAGGAGAATACGCAATCTTTATACTTATAATATGCACTGCGGGAAATGCCAACCCGTTTACAGGCAGCAGCGGAACTTTTTTCCTCCTGAGAGGCAAGCAGCCGTTTGACTTCCAGCACCTTGCTGATGACATCCGGCAATACAGATGCTTCCACCACAACGAGCCTTGAATGCTGTTCCATTCCAATTCAAACCCCCTGATTCTTTCCTGAGCGACCAGAACACAACGTTCAAATCGTCCGTGTACAAAAAACAATTGTACTTGCATATTATACTATACCATGTTTTTGAGATTTTGTCAAGGCTTTTTCGGTCTTTTTTTCCTGAAAAGTTTCCGGAAAGGGAAATCATTCCTCTTTCCAGAGCTTTTCAAATTCGTCAATCAATTCGCTGAACATGGCAACGGCACTGTCAAAAACGTCTGTTCCGGTCATGTCAACACCAGCGACTTTCAACGAATCAATGGGATTTTTGGTTGTCCCTAGTTTCAGGAATGCAAAGTAGGAATCCAATGCACCCTCTTCATGGTTGCGGATTCTCTTCACAATATGGCTTGCAGCGGTCAGACCAACGGCGTATTTATATACATAGAAATTATAGTAGAAGTGGGGAATCCTCATCCATTCACTGGCAATTTCCTCATCCAGAACGACTTCACCGCCGAAATATTTCTTATTTAGTTCATAATACTTTTCACATAACAAATCTGCTGTTAAAATTTCACCGGATTCAGAGAGGGAATGCGTTATCATTTCGAATTCTGCAAACATGACCTGACGATAAATGGTAGATTTGTATAATTCCAGCAGATTTTCCAGAATAGACAATTTTTCAAGGCGGTTTTTGGAATGTTCCAAGCGGTAATATGCCAGAATCAATTCATTGACAGTTGAGGGGACTTCTGCCACAAATATCCGGTAATCTGCATATTGCAGGCGGTTATTTTTTCTCGTGAACCAGCTGTGCATCGAATGCCCTGATTCATGCGCCAACGTTGACACATCATCATCCAATCCCTGAAAATTCAACAGGATATAGGGCGCAGTCGTTGCGCATCCGCCGGAGAATGCCCCTCCGACTTTTCCCTCTTTCGGGTAAACGTCAACCCATCTGTCAGCATAACCCTGTTTCAGGATGTCAACATATTCCTGACCGAAAATCGAAACGGCATTCAAGACCGTTTCAACGGCTTCGTCGTAGGTGAATTTCTTGTCATATTCCTTGATTAACGGCTGATAAATGTCATAAATATGCAGTTCGTCAACTCCCAATACTTCCTTTTTCAGGCTGTAATAACGGAATAATACGTCTAAATGCCCCGAAATGTTGTCAATGATATTCTGGTAAATTTCGGGTGTGACATAATCGGGGAATAAAGATGCCTGCAAAGCAGAATCATAATGTTTCACTTTTGCAGAAACTTTTTCCACTTCAATCTGTCCGGCATACAGAGAGGCGAACGTATTCCGGAACTGATTAAAGCCCTTGTAAAGCGTTTTGAATGCCGATTGACGGACTTCACGCTTCTGTGAACGCATATGAAGGGAGTAATTCGTATTGGTCAATTCCACGGAATTACCGTCTTCATCCGTGATATTTTCAAATTTCATGTCAGAAGTTGTCAAGGTTTCATAGGTATCTTCTGCTGTTCCCATCTGTTTGGAGAAAGATGCAATCAATTTTTCTTCTGCTTCTGTGAGAATATGGGATTTGTAGCGGAATATATTTCTCAGGTAAATACCATATTCTGTCTCAAGTGCCGGAAATTCTTTCAGATAGTCATTGAACTGCGTTTCACTCAATTTCAGAATGGTGGTGCTGAATGGTGCAGATGCACTGGAAAGAGATGCAAATAAATTCTGAGCTTTTCCCATCAGCTGACGAGATTCGTTATCTTTGGTATTTTCGGAATAACGCAGATGTGCATAAGTGTAAATCTGCTCCACATCTGCATAAAGCAAAGTGAATGTTTCGCAAGCATGATAAAGATTTTCTGCCGAATCAATCATGGTTTCAAGGAGGGGAGGAAAATCTTTTACCATCTGTTCAGCTTTCTGAAAAGCCTGTTCCCATGCGGAAACATCCGGATAAATGGGTGTCAAGTCCCAGTTTGCGTTAATATTATTCTGATTCATGTGTAATCAATCCTTTCATTTAATAATGGCTTCTGTCCAGTATTCTTCATTGTAAATATCTGTAAAGCGGTACATAATTCTGACTTCACCATCTCCGACATTGGTATTACTGATAGTCATATTATCTGTCACGGTCATGGGTTCGCCAAGATAATAGCTGTCCTGATAGGTCTGGTCATAGGTGTAATAGTCACAGAGAAATTCAAGGGTGTCGCCTGTTTCGAGTTCCGTCAGGCTTTTGGCGACGGTATCCGTTTCGTTGTCGATATAGTCAGTTGTTGCGCCGGCAATATAGCCATTTGGGTTCTCGTTATCGAATGTGAGAATGAGGTTGACTCTTTCGCCGTTGAGCATCGCAGGAACATAGCCGGAAATGGTGTAATCATCGCCGTTTTCAGTAGTATCTGTATGATAGTATGCCACGACTTGCCCGTTGATAGACAGCCAATTTTTGTCAGTATCTGCAATGAGGTTTCCGTCATCGTCAAAGCTGTAAATATTGTCCGTACCTAAATCAACATAGCCTGTGCCGTCATCATAAAACATATTCAAGTCAAGCTGGTTGACTAATTTCCATTGATTTTCAGGGAGGGTCATTTTATAGGTGTCTCCGTCTGTTTCCCATACGAGGTTAGACACATCAAAATAATTCATGGAAACATAATCAACGGCTTGTTCGTCCGAAATTTCAGAATCCTGCATGAATCCGATATTGCTTTTATCCAGTCCGTCAATGCTTTTTCCGGATGAGAGGAACGCCCCGAGGAGCTGTCCGACCATATCCGCCCCGCCTTCTGAACCTAATACACTCCCTGCAATGTCAAACAGTGAACCCATCGGCGAACCCGTACCGCCTGCGCTGACCTGTCCAGTCGTTTCGAGTTTTGCGAATTGGCGGATGCAATTGGAATAATCACTGTCCATGCCGATTTGCTGATAAGTTGCACAAGCACTGTCAACGTAGGAAGTACGTTTATAAGGGAAGAAAATCGAAACACCATAGGCATTTGTCATACTGGGGGATGTGCGGTTATATTTGACTGCTCCTTTCAGAGCACTGGCAAGAGCTTTTCCCTCGGATGTTCCGACATTTTCCGCAAAGTTGACCAAATCAATCTGGTCAATTTTGGAACTTTGTGCAAATTCTCTTGTGGAATTTCTTGCTTCGGAAACGGATTGATAGTCATTGGCTGAAATCTTGTTGCTGACGGATTTTGAGAAAGCGGAAAGTTTGTCAGGGATGGTATTGGAGAATTCCGCCAAATCAATAACAGAGAGGGTTGTTTTCTGTCCACTGCATCTTCTCCCGCATTCACTGACAAATTCGTCAACAATATTTTTCCCGATTTCAAGCGTGGACATGGAAGAATTTTGTCCCAGTTTGCTGAGCCAATTCGTATAATACCAGCCTATTCCGGGTTCGGTTTCTTCGGATGCAATCAGATAATCTGCATAGTCATTGAGCATGAGTGCCGTTTCTGCTGTTGCCATCAGACAAGCATCAAAGCCGATAAAATCAAACGTCACTCCTCCATTCTGTAAAGCGGTACGGATTCCAGCTAAACTCATTGAACCAGAGGACTTGTATTTCTCATCATAGCCGTAGCCACTGACAGACCCTCCGCCATGGTCCCACATAATCAGCTCATAACGGTTTGCAGGATAATTCTTACTGCAATATTGGATAAAGCTGGAAAGTGTTTTCGGGTCAGTCATAGC
>DGHF01000168.1:0-5574 GCA_002392545.1 Ruminococcus sp. UBA3855 | reverse complement strand
ACCAGAATATTGACATTGCTTCCAAGGGTGGCGTTTGCCATTTCCTGTAAATCGGAAGAAGCCATTCCGTTTCTGGATTCGAGGTCAGTTCCGCAGAGATAAACCATCATAGTAATGGTATCATTATTATTTCCGATAATATTGGTTCTTTTGTTTCGTGAACCGCTTGCAACGGTATTGTCAACCTCTCCGCCTCCGGCAGACGAACCGCCTGTGATGTTCCCGAAATTCAAGCCGAAGCTGTTTTGAGTGCTTGTATTTTGTGAACTTCCTCCGCCGTCGTCGGAACTGAGCAGACCCCCAAGACCGCCATTTCCCATCAGGGTAAATATCAGTATGAGTATCAGCCCAAGACCGCCACCGCCGAACGCTGCACGTTTGCCCATTCCGCCATTGGATGGGCGACCGCCTGAACCGTTTCCAACTTGCCCAGTTCCTAAGCCGTCACCTCTGCGATGGACACCGCTTCCGCCGGATGTGACGTTTTTTTCTCTGGCACGTGGGCGATTATTGTTATTATCCATAATATTCCTCCATAAAAATAAAAATTAAGAGTAAGGCTATTTATATTTTACACGATTTCGCTCAAAAAGTCAAGTATGGTTAGGATAGTTAAAAGGGGGATGGGGGAAAATTGCCCTCTTAGTGCGAATTGTGTTAGTTTTTGGCAATTCGTGCTAAGGCTATAAAGGGCAATTGTCCATCATTATAATGGGGGACGTTGTGCCGTGAAATCTCAGCACATTTTGCAAAAAGCTGGTGCAAAATGCACTGAGGGCACAACTTCCCCCATGCCCCCTAGATAAAAATATAAAAGTTCATAAAAAGTTCACAGAATATTTACAAAATGACCCGCAATTTTTCCCTCCTCATCCGTTATAGTAAGTGAAGGGAGGTTTCAATAAAAATTATCCATGGATACAAGAGAACAGTATGAAAAAATTTTTCAGTACTGCTATAGCCGAGTTGCAAATCGGGATACTGCGGAGGACATCACACAAGAAACCTTCCTTCGGTTTTTGGAACACCCCGAGTATCAGAAAAGCGGTAAGGAAATACAGTACTTATACACCATTGCACGGAATCTCTGTATTGACGAATACAGAAAAATTCCGACAGAAACCCTTTCCGACGAAACAGAAAATATTCCCGAACAGTCTAAGGGTGAAACAGGTTGGATTGATAGTATGATATTGAGAAAAATTCTCGACAGACTGCCGGATGAGGAGAGGGAAATTATTGTCCTGCGATACGTTTCAGAACTTTCTGTTTCGGAAATCGCCGGAATTTATCAAACTTCATGGTTTACCATGAGTCGGAGAATCAAGCGTATATTGGACAAGATGCGCAAAGAACTGAAAGAGGAGGGTTTGGAATGAGCAGAAATTTCTGGAATGCTCTGCATGGGTTGAAAAATACGTTCCCAACTCCGAACCCCGAAAGAGAAGAGGAATTCCTTCGTAGTCTGCCCGAAATTGGACACAAGGAAAAGAGAAATTTTTTACCTATGCTACACATGGGGAGAAAATCCCTTTGGTATGCCGTTCCGGCTGTCGTCACTGCCGTTATGCTGGTGACTGTCGGAATCAGAACTTACAATGATATAGACCATAACCCGCTTCCGATGGATACTTACCCAGAAACAACCGTCACCATTACAGAAGCTATCCCTGTTACTTCGGAAACGGATGCAACCGAAACAACGTGGGTTGAACCGAATGAAAGTTCGGAAATCATTGATTATCTTGATAACACCGAAACGCCGACAGAGGAAAATTCGTCTGCACGTTCAACAGGGGAGGGGACTGCATCAGAATCCAAGATAGCCTTGCAGTCATCAAGTGAACCTGTCTCAACAGAGAGGGGTAATAATGCTGAGACGGTTCACACCTCCGCCCCTAATGAAAGCCGTCAGACCGTTCCGGAACGTGTCAGCACGACTTCCGTCAAGGGAAATACCATTACCAACGCTTCCACAACTGTCAGCACGTCTGCGAATCCCTCCGGTAAATCCACCACCCAAACCACCAAGGCAACCAATCAAACAACTATTCCCAAAACCACCCAATCAACCAAATCAACCAACCAGACCACCAAAAACACCGTTTCCACCACTACAGCCCCAAACTATTGGAAAACGACACAATCTACCAAATCAACCACGAAAATCACTGCCCAGACAACCAAAATTACTGTCCCAGAATCTACGGAAGAAGAGATGACACAATTACCACAAACCACTAAAATCACACTCACTACCCGTGCTACTGCCACTACTAAAATTGTCACCGACCCCACCGAACCCCCACAAACTACCAAAATCACTGTCACCACAAAAGCTACTTTTACCACCAAATCCATAGAGTATACCACAGGAACAGTATCGGCTACAGAAGCACTGCCACAAACAACAGATTATATGGATGAAACAGAAATGCCAACTGATTATGAAACAGGGGATAATCTTGCATGGTGGGCGAAAAATTATTATACTCTTTGTGATGAAGTTGCTTACAGACTAGTTGTATATGATGAAACTGCACCAGTCGAAGTGACAGAAGAACCAGCAGAACCAACAGCAGAACTAACAGAACCAGCAGAACTAACAGAACCAGCCAGCGAGGATGGAACTTTGCCAGTGATGGAAGCCGCAGGGGATGTTGTGACGGCGACTGTCACGGATGTGAAATATTTATTCCTGTGGGGCGATTATTCCTACCCGTTCACGGAAGTGACATTACAAATTGATTCCAGTCTGAAAGGCTCTTTGCGGAGCGGTCAGGTGATTACGTTGTATGAATCTGGGGGATATATGCCGTTATTAGCGTATCTAAGCGACCATCCGGACGAAACAGAGAGATATGTTTATCTTTATGATGACATGTCAGAAGTCAGTTTAAATGTCCGCTCAAAGTATTCCAGCCGGATAGGTGACAGGTATCTGTATTTCTTGACACACTGGAATATCGAGGGAATGAAAGAAAATGCTTTTACGTATGCGCTTTCAGCAGGAAATTCCAAGTTCACCGTTTCCGCTCCTTATCAGAGCGCAGACAAAACAACCATTATCACACAGGAAGAGCTTGACGAATTTCTGAAATCATAATCATGATGATATAGTTTGAATACAGGCGGATGTCAGGGGTAATACATCCGCCTGAACTTTTTGTATAAAATCGCTTGCATTCCGGTGAAAGATATGGTATAATAGTGATAATCTATTTGATTAAAGGAGGAAATACCATGAAATTTTATCAAAAGATAGTCAGCGGAATGCTTTGTCTTTCCATGCTTGCAACAGGAACGGCATTTTCCGCCTCTGCGGATGACTGGGGGACAGGCGGTTTTATCGGCGACCTGAATCTTGACAATAATTTAAGCGTTGCAGACATTATCATTATGCAGAAGTATCTGCACGGAATCGGAAAACTGGGAAGCACTCGGATTGTCTATCAGGCTGATATGAATGATGATAATATCATCAATGTCATTGATTTGGCAATCCTGAAACAGCGTGTCCTGAATCAGCAGTACTGGTACTGGGGCGAAGAGCCAGAGCGTGGATATGAGAATACACAGCCGGATTCAGGGGAGTTTATTTCTGCACCCATTTATCCGCAGTATGATTCCATGCCATCACAGGGGGATGCGAATATTGTCGTTTTCTATGTGGATTTCCCCGACTGCAAGTATGATTATGAACCTTCTCAGGAGGAGCTGACACAATATGTATTCGGAGATGCTCAGAATGATGACCCGTTCGACACGATGCACAGTTTCTATGAACGTTCTTCCAAGGGTGCAATGAATTTACAAGGACAGGTATTCCGCTATACCACCAAGGAAAACAAGTCCGCCTATGAAAATTACAGCACTGAAGTGACGGATTACAAGGACAAAACCAAAATTATCCGTGAATGTCTGGGGGCATTTAATGATACAGTCGATTTCAGCCAGTTTGATGCCGACGGTGACAAGCAGATTGATGCCATTGTTATTTCCGTTCCCAAGGATGCCGGAGACGATTACTGGTGGCCGGAAGCATGTCCTGAAAATGTGTATATGGTGGATGGGGTATCTGTCGGAGATGTTGTCACCGGAAATGCACAGGTGACACAAAACAGCCATTCCAGTTTCGTTGACAGCTACCTGCACGAAATGGGGCACTGCATGGGGCTTCCTGATTATTACCTGCAGTACAGCCAAGACTATGAGGGTTTCCATGGAAATGCCGGAACGGAACTCATGGACACGGATGCACATTCTGATTTTGGCTGTTTCTCAAAGTTAATGCTTGGCTGGTATCATCCCGACCAGATTCAGACATTTGAACCCGATAACGGCGCAGAACAGACATTTATTTTGAATAATGCTCAGACCAATGACGGAAATTGTGTCATTCTTCCTTATGGCGAATGGAACGGAAATTATTTCTCTGAATACATGATAATGGAATACATCACACCCGAAGGCAACAACAGCGACATCAATAATAATCCGAACTTCAATTTCTTCTGTGAAGTCGGAAACGGTGTCCGTGTTTACCATGTAAAGGCTGATATGTCCCCTGAAACAGGCATGAACCGTTCATTTGTTTATGACGGAATGAGCGAATATCACAGCACCAATCAGAGTGATGCCGGAATTCGTGTCATCCGTCTTGCCAATGATGCAGAGGGCGGAAGTGTCCTGAAAACTGGTGACGTGATGAACGGCAATATTTCGGGATTTCATTGGTATGATACATCCGGCAATGAATCCGTTGAAACAGGCTATGAAATCAAAGTCGGCGATTTGGCTGACGGAAAGTGTACTGTCACAGTCACCAAAAATTAAAATGCAATATTTAATTGATTATCGACATATTTCGACAAAACCAAAGGAGAAAATTTTCATGCTTTATTATGACATTGGACTGAATTTATTTTGCAAGCAGTTCCACAATCCAGAACAGATTTTACAGGATGCAGAGGAAAACGGAGTTCTCTGCATTCTGACAGGCTCAGACATGAAGGAAAATGAAAAAGTCAATACATTTATTACCAATCATCATGCCTATGGTACTTGCGGGATTCATCCCCATAATGCCGATAATGCCAGTCAGAAAGATTTCATCCGTATGGAGGAAATTCACAAAGGCAACCCGAAAATTGTCGCAGTGGGGGAGTGCGGTCTCGATTTCGACAGAATGTTTTCTACAAAGGAAAATCAGATTCGTTGTCTCGAAAAACATATTGTCATGGCGGAACAGCTCGACAAGCCCATGTTTTTACATGAGCGCAGTGCATCAGAAGACTTTATCAAGCGTTTCCGGAAACATCCCGAAATCTGTAAAAAATCCGTGGTGCATTGTTTCACAGGCGACAGAAAGACCCTTGAAACGTATCTCGAAATGGGTTTTTATATCGGCGTGACGGGCTGGATTTGCGACGACAGAAGGGCAGGGGAGTTGAGGGATGCTGTTAAGATTTTACCCCTTGACAGGGTATTGCTGGAAACGGATGCACCCTATCTCACCCCGAAAAACGTCAAGGGCTTGTCAAGAGTGAACGTTCCGCAGAATATCCGCTATGT
>DGHF01000161.1:663-3003 GCA_002392545.1 Ruminococcus sp. UBA3855 | reverse complement strand
GCATCAAAGGGGGAAGGTTTGGGAAATAAATTCCTTGCTGATATCCGTGAAGTGGATGCGATTGTACACGTCGTGCGCTGTTTTGAGGACATGGACATTATTCACGTTGACGGTTCAATCAATCCGGCTCGTGATATTGAGACTATCAACTTGGAATTGATTTTCGCAGATTTGGAAATGGTACAGCGCAGAATTGACCGTGCCAAAAAGCTCATGAAGGGCGACAAAAAAGCCGGTGTGCAGGTAGATTTCTTTGAACGTTTGGCTTCCCATCTGGAAGAGGGCAAATCTGCAAGAAGTTTCGAAATGACCGAGGACGAACAGGCTTTTATGCATGATACTCCTCTGTTATCTGCAAAGCCTGTGATTTATGCAGCGAATCTGTGCGAAGCGGATTTCGCCGGAAGTCTGGACAATCACGCACATTTTCAGGCAGTCAAGGCAATTGCAGATGAGGAACATTCTGCTGTATTGCCCATCTGTGCGCAGACTGAGGCGGAAATTGCCGATATGTCCGACGAAGACAAAGCCATGTTCTTGGAAGAATTGGGCTTGGAAGAATCCGGCTTGAACCGTATCATTCAAACAGGTTACAGCTTATTAGGCTTGATTTCATTCCTGACCGCCGGAAAACAGGAAGTCAGAGCTTGGACTATCACCAGAGGAACGAAAGCACCGCAGGCAGCCGGAAAAATTCATACGGATTTTGAAAAGGGCTTTATCCGTGCGGAAATCGTGGCATTTGATGATTTGGAGAAATGCGGAAGTATGGCGGCGGCTCGTGAACAGGGCTTGCTCCGTTTGGAGGGGAAAGAATACGTCATGCAGGATGGTGACATTGTAGAATTCCGGTTCAATGTATAAGGATATATTCACCACAGGAATAATTTGCATATCATTGGGGATTGGCTTAATCCTTGTGAATACGTTCACACTCCGGAACAGGAAACGGCATTGCACAAAAACAGTCAATGCCGTCTGCACCGGATTTGAGAAAGAAAAAATAGCTTCCGGACGGATTCAAATGTTTTACAGTTATGCACCGGAATGGGAATATACATTTGAGGGCGTGACCTATCGGCAGAAAACCGCCTATTTAGATGAAAGATTGCTTCCCGTCCGCATTGGACAGAAGTATGAAATCCATATCAATCCGAATCACCCGAAAGAAATTGATTTCGAACCGGATAACCTGAAAATCCGCCAGCAAATCGGAATCGGGGCATTTCTGGTATTTTTCGGGGGAGTAATGTTGTTTTTGCAATATATGGGCTGGTAATGAAAAGATAAGGAGAATTTATGAAACAAGTTGAAATTTTTACAGATGGTGCTTGTTCCGGTAATCCGGGGGCAGGCGGATGGGGAACAGTGCTCCGGTTCGGGATGCATGAAAAGGAACTTTCCGGCGGTGAAGCTCATACTACCAATAACCGCATGGAATTGACTGCTGTCATTGAGGGGCTGAAAGCTCTCAAAGAACCCTGTGAAGTCGTGCTCACGACAGACAGCAAATATGTATGTGACAGCATTAACAAAAAATGGGTTTACGGCTGGCAGAAAAAAGGCTGGGTGAAGTCTGACGGAAATCAGGCTCTGAACGTGGATTTATGGGAACAGCTCCTTCCCTTGCTGGAGAAACATCAGGTAACATTTGTATGGGTCAAAGGTCATGCCGGACACCCCGAAAATGAACGCTGTGACCGTCTGGCAGTTACTCAGAGTCAGAAATATAAGTAATTTCAGAAAGGAATATGATTATGGAAAGTACTGCAAGAAAATTGAATTCTTATACTGATGAAGAATTTTTTGCAATCGCTGAAACTAGCAGTCAACGTATAGAATTGATTGAGGGGGAAATTATCGCCCTCGCTGTTCCCAGCACGATGCATTAGGATATTGCAGGGGGATTGTATGCTGAAATAAGAAGTTATATTCGCAGAAACAAGGGTTCATGCAAACCCATGATTGCACCTTATGACGTGCGCTTGAATGAAAAGAATGTTGTTCAGCCAGATGTAATGGTAATTTGTGACCCGTCCAAAATTGACGAAAAACGCTGTAACAGTGCGCCAGATTGGATTATTGAAGTCACCTCCTCCAATGCGCAAACAGACCATGAAACCAAATTATTTCTTTATTTGGAATATGGTGTTCGTGAATATTGGATTGTGAACCTTGAATTGAAAAAAGTTTTTGTTTACTTCTTTGAACAAAATCCGAACACGATTGAACTTTATTCTTTTGAACAAGAAATTCCTGTGAATATCTATAAAGATGCTTCTGAACCGCTGAAAATTTGCATAGAGAATTTATTGTAATTCATACCATGAGCAGAAAAAA
>DGHF01000161.1:0-593 GCA_002392545.1 Ruminococcus sp. UBA3855 | reverse complement strand
CAAAAGCGCACGATACAGATAATACTTGTCATTGTGGCGGGAGTTATCATTTTAGGGATATTGTCCTATTTTACCAATGTATGGGCAGGGATGGGAGTGATGTGTTTCCTGTTGTTAGGGGGAATCACAGCGTTTTTTGCAAAGTGGGCTTGTGCCGTACTGATAACTGAGATTCAAACTTATCAAAAGGGCGAAACTTATTCAGGGTTATGCACTGGTTCAAGATGGAGCGGAAAAACAAAAGTTTTACAAGTAAGCTGGACACAGCAGGGAGTTCAGCATTTCAACGAATTTTATGCATTCCGGAAATGGAAAAAGTTCCCCTATTCTGTGAAAGTCTACTGTTACAAAGCAGAGTCAAGCCTTGGAATGGCGACTTTGATACCGTCTTTTTTGATAACACTGGTTATTGTTTGTTCAGCGGTTGGATATATCGGAATGGCGATTGACTTGTTTTTGATAGCATTGCAACGAAAATAATTTACATACACTCCTTTTCATTTTGGAAAGGGGTGTATTCTATTGCAGGCTGGTATTGGGGTAATAGTAGGCTAAAATTTCCTGATAGGTACAGCCGTCTTTTGCCATTGCAT
>DGHF01000098.1 GCA_002392545.1 Ruminococcus sp. UBA3855 | reverse complement strand
TTCACATGATTCACGAAAATGACCACTACGACAGAAAAGAACTCATTCGCACAACCTGCGCCATTTTCGGGGAGGAAATCACGGAAGAAGAACTCGAAAAAAGAGCTATGCTCTGGTATATGGCTGACCATGCGGGAGAACCTGACTTTCTCGAAAAATATATTGATATTTTCCAAAAATTGTCGAAAATGCCCTATGTGGAAGTGCGTGATGCAATCGCCCAGAATGAAAATACTCCTGCGGATGTATTGACCGAACTTTCTCAAGATGAAAGCTGGGAAATCCGTGAGTCTGTCGCTTATCACAAGAATACCCCTCAGAATATTCTTGATATATTGGCGAATGATGAAAACGAAAACGTACGTCAGGCTGTCAAAATGAGAAAATGATAATTTTTTTCCAAAAAGTACTTGACAAATCAAATTGAGTATGCTATAATGTTTTCATTCCGTGGTTCTCACGAACGGAATGAAAAATTTACAGAAAGGAGTGAGCGGTATGACTAATTATCAGAATCTTAAAAAACACATCATTCAGAAATTACATATTATTATGAAGCAAACCGCCGTTCTTTCGGACATTGAGGAGAATTTAAGGGGTTAAGTTGTTTGTATCCCCTTGTATAGTTCCGGAGTGCTTCTGTTATGGAAGCACTCTTTTTTTGTGTCCGGATACGGCAGAAACGGAGGAAAACCATGTTTGAAATTCAAGGTGCATACGCCAGTGCAAAAATTTTCACCGACATTGCAGATAATACCTCAATTGCACAAATCACAGAATTATGCTGTCAGCCCCTTGCAAAGGGTTCACAAATCCGCATCATGCCTGATGTTCATGCTGGGGCTGGTTGCACTATCGGTACAACTATGACTATCACAGACAAGATTGTCCCGAACCTCGTCGGGGTTGATATTGGCTGTGGTATGGAAACGACCATTATCAAAGAATCCCACATTGAACCGCAGAAATTAGATAAGCTCATCCGTGCGGAAGTTCCGTCCGGTTTCGCTGTGCGTGGCAAAATTCACCGCTATGCAAACGAAATTGATTTGACGAAATTGTATTGTTATCATCATGTTCATGCAGATAAGGATTTATTGAGTATTGGTTCATTGGGCGGTGGCAATCATTTCATTGAAGTTGACAAGGACGAAGACGGCAAAATTTATCTTGTCATTCATTCCGGCTCACGTCATTTGGGTGTAGAGGTGGCTCGATGGTATCAGGATGAAGCTTACCGCCGTCTCAATCATTCTGACTCTCAGAGCATTGATGCCCTCATTGCACAGATGAAGGCAGAGGGCAAACAAAAACAAATCGAATCTGAAATTAAGAAAATCAAAAATACAAAGTCAACCAGCGTTCCCAAACATCTCGCCTATTGTGAGGGTGAATTGTTTGAGCAGTATCTGCATGACATGGCAATTGTTCAGCAGTTTGCCGTCTTGAATCGTCAAGCCATGACAGATGTCATTGTCAAGGGGATGCATTGGCACGTTGTCGACCAGTTCACCACGACACACAATTATATTGATATGGAACACATGATTCTCAGAAAGGGCGCAGTTTCCGCACAAGAGGGAGAAATTCTCTTAATTCCTATCAATATGCGTGATGGTAGTTTAATTTGCCGTGGAAAAGGAAATCCAGACTGGAATTGTTCAGCTCCTCACGGTGCAGGGCGGTTAATGTCTCGTTCACAAGCAAAAGAATCTTGTTCCATTGCAGAATATCGCAAGGAAATGCAGGGAATTTATACGACATCTGTTAGTATGGATACCCTCGACGAATGCCCCATGGCTTACAAGCCGATGGAATCTATCATGGAAAATATTGTCGATACTGCGGAAGTCCTCAAGGTCATCAAGCCCATTTATAATTTCAAGGCTGGTTCAGAAGATGCCCCTTGGATGAAGAAAAAATCAATATAAGTTTATGCGTTGTAACCCCCATTATGAGAGGAAAAATAAATATGAATTACTACATTTCAGATTTACACCTTGGTCATGCGAATGTTATCAAATATGACCCCAGACCTTTCGAAAATCTGGAGGAAATGCATCAGACTATTATCAAAAATTGGAATTCTGTTGTAACTCCGGAAGATGATGTTTATATTTTGGGCGATTTTGCTTGGAAAGAACAAATCGGAATTGAAATTATTTCTCAGCTTGTCGGGAAAAAGTATCTCATCAAGGGCAATCATGACAAGATGAGTTCACATCTGGAAAGTTTCTTTGTATGGGTCAAAGATTATGCCATTATTCAGGATAAGGCACAAAATACACAAGTTGTCATGTGTCATTTTCCCATTGCCCATTGGTACAATCAATACCGCCATACTGTGCATTTATACGGTCATGTACACAATACACAGGATTATGAACTATTCCGGCAATATGAAAATTTATGCAGGGAAAAGAATATTCCCTTTCTTGCGTACAATGTCGGCTGTATGTTGCCTTATATCAATTACACCCCTCGCACATTACAGCAAATTATCACAAATTCTTAAAGGAGTATTATCATGCCAAATATTACATTATTAGGTACTGGGGGGATGTTGCCCCTCAAAGACAGATTTTTAACAAGCCTTTATGTGGAACAAAACGGAAATGCAATCTTGATTGACTGCGGAGAAGGCACACAGGTTGCATTTGCCCAACACGGCTTGAAACTCAGCAAAATCAGGGCTATTTTCATTACGCATTCCCACGCTGACCATGTGGCAGGTCTTGCCGGATTACTGCTTTCATTGGGAAATACCGGACGTTCTGACGCTCTTCCGATTTTCTGCGGAGACAGTGCCGTTGACACGATTCAGCATTTATTAGCTGTGACCGGAGGGTTGCCGTTTGATGTGCATCTGCACCGGCTTCCTGAAAATCAGTCAACTACTATCAAAATCAATAAAATTGACCCTCTGTTACAGATTGACACATTGCCTTTGAAGCACCGTGTTCCTTGTTTAGGGTATCGTCTGACATTCGCCAAAAAGCCCGAATTTCAGCCACAGCAGGCGAAAGCTCTTGACATTCCGGTGCAGTACTGGAAACAATTGCACTCTGGTGAAACAGTCACACTCCCCGACGGCAGAAAAATTGATTCTGTTCAGGTCACAGGTGAACCCCGTCCGCCGATTAAAATTACTTATACCACAGATACACTCCCCATCTCCGAAATTGTCGATTTTGCAAAAGATTCTGATTTGTTCATCTGTGAAGGAATGTGGGGAACTTTCGACAAAAAGGAAAGTATGAACCAAAAATGCCATATGCTCATGCAGGATGCCTGCACCCTCGCCAAAAAAGCAAATGTCAAAAGATTATGGCTGACACATTACAGCCCCGCTGAAAAAGAACCTGAAATTTATGCAGAAGAACTGCAACAGATTTATGAAACGGTTATCATTTCCAAAGACGGTCAGGAGATTACTTTAAAATAAGGAGGAATTTTCATGCAAAAGTTTGTTCCCTACGAAAAAGCAAGCAAAAAGGCGAAACGTGAAATTGACCTCAAAAAACGCAATACTTGGGGAGATTTGAACCCCGTCACCCGAAAAGAACCCAACCCAAAAGCCTACCGCCGTCACCCGAAACACAAGCATTCTCTGTTCAATGAATAACACAAAACGGAAGCCCAAATTGGACTTCCGTTTTTTATTATTCTTTGATAAATTTTTTATCTGTTTCAGGAATTCCGGCTTCATCAGAAATATATCTTTCTGCGGTCATGTGGAGATGATATTTTTCACGGAGTTTTGCAATGACATTCATCATAGGAGAGACATGATGTATATCAATTGCTTCCTGATTTTCCCATGCATCAATTAACAGCACTGTTTCGGGGTCATCAAGCGGAATATAATATTCATATCTCAAATTTCCCTGCTCATTTCTGATAGCAGAAACAGTACCGTTTTTCACCATTTCTTCTGCGAATTTTCTTGCATTTCCGTTGATTCCTGTATAGCGCAAATTCATTACAATCATGTGATTATTTCCTTTCGATTGACTGCACCATCTTTTCAAATGCCTGATAATTTTTCCCCTGCGGATTGCCTAAAACTGCAAAGCAGACAGTTTCAAAATACCGCCCATAGCCTTCATCAATCAGCACTTTTCTGAAATATTCCGCTACGTCTTCGGGATTGTTGCCAAATGCACCACATCCCCACGCTCCCAGAACTAACGATTGATAGCCATATTTCGCCGATAACCGCAGCATGATTCTGATTCTGCGTAAAAATGTTTCCTCTATCTGCTTTTTGGATGCGAAAAATCCTGCTCCCCTCCTGTTCGGGGCTGGAATGGTGATAACGGCTGTTGTGAATGTATCCGCCGTCAATTGGCAGTCTGCTGTACGAAATACGCATACTTCCGGCGACAACAGCATATAATCCGATTCTACGGCACTTGCATGAGTATTGTTATAATGGTACATCTCTTTTGCGGGTTCTGACGAAATCGAAGCATACAGCGTACTGCAACGGCATAATGCTTCTTCTTGTGCGACTGCGCCCCCTAAAAATCCGCCACCTGCAACATGAGCGTTCGCAAAATTCATGACTAACGAATTTTCCAGTTTTCTGGCAGATTCGAAACTGTCACAGTTTTCAATGATTATCCTGCAAGGGTCTGACGGACGAAAAGCGGAATCGTCTTCACTTAATAATTTCTGACCGTCTTCCGGACTGCATACAATCACTTTTTCATAATCCATTTCGGGAAATGAATAAACCTCTTCGCCGATTTGGTAGCGTTTTTCGGCTGTAATTTCAATAGTTTCTCTGGCAATTGATACCAGATTCCTCCATGATGCCATATTTTTCCGCCTCCTGTATTCCAATAGTGATTATTTTCATTCTAACATTAACTTATGAATACACTATTTCCAGAATATAGACAATATCTGAATTTTGTCGTTGCATTTGTGCACAAAATTTTGATTGCCATTCATGAAAAAGTTTATCAAATTTCACAGGCTAATTTTGATTGATTTTGTACTGCAAATATGTTATAATAAACAGTATGGGTATTACTACCCTCTATTTTCAGAGATAAGAAGGTGAATAGTTTATGACAGGATTATACTGCATTGCAGACAAAAATATTGAAATTTGTTCGCTTTATGCAAAAGTTCAGGAATACTGCAAAGGCTACGAAACGACAGGAATTCCGGATTTTTCTATTGTTATCAGTGAAGATGACATTATTTTTGAGCGTGAAAAATCCAATCAGGAACACGTCTTTGAAAATTTACCCATTCCAGATTTTTCAGAGGAAACGCTCGAAATTACAGCTGTTTACAGGAAGATTGCAGAAAAAATGATTGATTATGACACGTTTGTATTTCATGGGTCTGTGGTTGCTGTGGAAAATCAGGCATTTCTTTTCACGGCGAAATCCGGAACAGGAAAATCAACTCACACCAGATTATGGAGAGAGTATTTAGGGGAACGTGCCGTGATGGTCAATGATGACAAGCCCCTGATAAATATTTCCGAAAATGGTATTATGGTATATGGAACGCCATGGAACGGAAAACACCGTCTGGGGAGAAATATTTGTGTTCCGCTGAAAGCCCTCTGCATTCTCACGAGGGCAGAAGAAAACCATATTGAAAAGATTTCCAAATCTCAGGCTTATGCAATGCTGTTACAGCAGGTTTACCGTTCGCAGAATCCGGAGAAAATGCAGAAAACGCTTGCTTTGATTGATAAATTCGCTGATGGTGTTGAATTGTATCGCCTTGGCTGTAATATGAGCTGGCAGGCGGTCGAAGTTTCTTATAATGGTATGAAAGGATGATTTTTGATGAAAATTAGTGAAAAATTTATTATCCATGATGATGGTGATTCGAAATTGCTGGTATCTACCGGAGCAACCAAATTTTCCGGTCTGGTCAGAAGCAATGGTTCAGCAGGGTTTATTCTTTCCTGTCTGGAAAATGAAACCACAGAGGACGAAATTGTTGGAAAGATGCTGGAATATTATGATGTATCCGAAGAAACGGCAAGACATGACGTGCAAAAGGTTGTGGGACAGCTGAAGGGTATCGGGGCAATTGATGAATAAGTCTACTTTCGAAGAACAAATTCAGAAAAATGGAAAGTTGATTTATACCAATGTCGGTGACAGCATGATGCCCCTCATCCGGCAGGACAAAGACCTTTTAATTATTGAAAAAGTCAATGGAAGGCTGAAAAAATATGATGTGCCATTGTATAAGCGTGACAGCGGTCAGTATGTTCTGCACCGGATTTTGAAAGTCCGTGAAAATGATTATGTCATCTGCGGAGATAATCGCTGGCGCAGGGAATACGGCATTACTGACCGGCACATTATCGGCGTTCTGACTGGCATTGTTCGGGACGGAAAAACGATTTCTGTCACGGACAAAAAATATCAGCTTTATGTCCATTTATGGTGTGATTTTTTCCCAATTCGTGCGCTGATAATTGGTTTCAGGGGTCTTGTCAGAAAGGGTTTGAAGTCATGAATCAAAACTCATTGAAATGGCTGTGGACTGTGACAGGAAGCAAAAAATGGAATGTATTTTTTTTGATGCTGGTGCAGTCTTTAAGTGGTCTTTCGGGGGTAATTTATGCTTTGCTTCTGCGGAATATCGTGGATAATGCGACTGACGGAAACCGTGAAGGCTTCTGGAAATATGCGATACTGACAGCAATTCTTGTTCTGATGCAGGTTGCATTGTCAGCCACAAACCGTTTTTTGCAGGAATACAGCAAATCAGGGCTTGAAAACCTGTTTAAACACCGGCTGTTATCAAATATTCTTTCGAGGGATTTCGGGTCAGTTAATGCCGTGCATTCCGGCGAATGGATGAACCGTCTCACAAATGACTGCATGATTGTGGCGAATAACGTTACTGAAATTATCCCGAATGTTTTGGGGATGGTGATTAAGCTAGTCAGTGCAGGTGTAATGCTGGTGGTATTGGATGCACGTTTTGCAGGGGTTTTGATTCCGGCTGGTTTTGTGCTGTTATTTTTTGCGACGGCATTCCGGAAGAAAATTAAAATTCTTCACAAGAAAATTCAGGAGAAAGACGGAAAACTCCGGATTTATTTGCAGGAACGAATCGGCAGTCTGATGATGCTGAGAAGTTTCGCTGTGGAAGAACAGACCATTTCCAAAGCAGATGACAGAATGAGTGAACACCAGAAAGCACGCATGGAGAAAAATCATTTTTCCAATTTCTGTAATATCGGATTTCAAAGCGGAATGCAGGGGATGTATCTTGTCGGGGTCTGTTACTGCGGTTACGGCATTTTGACCGGAAGAATCAGTTATGGTACATTGACCGCCATCACACAACTGATTTCACAGATACAGTCACCCTTTGCGAATATTTCCGGCTATCTGCCGAAATTTTATGCAATGGTGGCAAGTGCAGAACGTCTCATGGACATTGAACAGTTTGAAAATGATATGCAGGGCGAAATCAAACCCATTCAGGAAATCCGTGGTTTCTATGAACATGATTTTTCTGCAATGGGATTAAAAGATGTGACATTCACATATTATCCGGTTTCTGAAACTGTCCATATGCAGAAAAAAACAGACATGCCCATTGTATTGCAGAATCTTTCACTTTTTGTCCATAAGGGGGAATATATTGCTTTCACTGGTCACAGCGGATGCGGAAAATCGACGATTCTCAAATTACTGATGTGCATTTACAAGCCTGATTCCGGAGAGCGGTTTATTTCTGACAGTTCCGGAAATTCCCAGCCCTTAACTCCTGAGTGGCACAAGTTATTCGCCTATGTTCCGCAGGGAAATCAGCTCATGAGCGGGACAATCCGTGAAATCATCGCTTTCGCCAATCCGCAGGACTCCCAGAACATCGAAAAAATTCAGTATGCCTTGAAAGTTGCCTGTGCAGACGAATTTGTGAACGAACTTGAAAACGGAATTGATACCCTGCTTGGAGAACGTGGAACAGGTCTTTCCGAAGGACAGATGCAGAGAATTGCCGTGGCAAGAGCAATTTTCTCTGAAAGTCCGGTGCTTCTGCTTGATGAGGCTACCAGTGCACTGGACGAGAAAACAGAAAAGAAAATGCTCGAAAATCTCAAAAATATGACCGAAAAAACTGTCATTGCCGTGACACATCGTCCAGCTGCACTGGACATCTGCGACAGAATTCTTATCATCACCGAAAACGGCATTACAGAGAAAGGAGCTTGAACATGCAGGAAGAACAGTATCGGAAAAATGCTTATGATATGATTTATTTGGCTGCTTGTGCGGTCAATCAAAAAGTGCCGGATGAAAAACGTATTCAGGGGCTTGATTTGCCGTCACTTTTTTCCGTTTGTCAGGAACATATTCTGACTGCTTGTGTGGCTTATGCGCTGGAATCCGCTGGAATTCATGAACGTAATTTCACACAGGCAAAAGAAAAATCTGTCCGAAAAAATATTCTGTTTGATGCGGAACGTAAGAAGGTATTAGCGGAACTGGAAGAAGAGCATATTTGGTATATGCCTCTTAAAGGGGCTATTATCAAGGACTGGTACCCACGACTTGGAATGCGTCAGATGTCGGATAATGATATTCTTTGTGATGGAAACTATCGTTCACAAATCAGAAAAATTATGCTCCGCCTTGGCTTTACCTGTGAGCACTACGAAGAAAAAAATGATGATGCCTATTTCAAGCCCCCTGTGTGCAATTTTGAAATGCATGACCGGCTTTTCATTGAGATAGATGCCGGAAACGCCTGTCAGTATTACAAAAATGTCAAAGACCGGCTGATAAAAGATGAGAATTCACAATACGGCTATCATTTCCGGATGGAAGATTTTTATATTTATGTCAATGCACATGAGTATAAACACTATTCCGATTGTGGCACAGGCGTTCGTTCGCTGTTGGATACTTATATTATCATGCGTAAATTTCATGATGAATTTGACTGGAATTATATTTCAGGAGAATTAAAAAAACTTGAAACTTTCGAGTTTGAACAGCAAAGCCGTGAACTTGCCATGAAGTTATTCAACTTTCAAGAATTGACAGAGGAAGAAAAATCCGCTCTTGATTATTATATTTTTTCGGGTGTATATGGGAAAATTGAAAACAAGGTTGATAAAGAATTGAAAGAAGATGAAAATTTTTCGAAAGCAAAGTATATTTTTCGCCGGATTTTCATTCCAATCGAAGATTATAAAGCATGGTTTCCTTGGGCATATCGCCATAAATGTCTCATTCCTGTTGCTTGGGCATATCGCTTGTTCAGGGGGGTTTTTGTGAGACACAGAAAATTTTCTGCTGAGATGAAGCATTTAATGAAACAGCATAAGGACAAATAACTTTTGTGAATTTGAAAAAGCATCAGGCGCAAATCCTGATGCTTTTTCATATCTTGTTCGATACTATTTGTTGTTCTGGTCATTATCATGATGAAACATAATATACACCACAACCGCCGTCACTCCTGCGATGAGACCTAAAAGGGAAGCACTCATATTTTCACCGCCTTTCAGGATTCAGAAATTTGAAACTGTTCCGCTTTTTTCTGATATTTAATGTCCACCATCATATCAACAAGCGTTCCCTCATTGGTATATTCTTCGGAGAAAATTTTCCCTTCCTCACGAAGCATTTGCAGAAAACCGCCTTCGGAATAGGGGATACATAATTTCATACGTTTGGCGGTTTGTGGGAGACGCTGTGCAATGGTCTGCAAGAGGGCTTGAATGCCGTCCCCATGTTTGGCACTAATCCAGACGGTTTCAAAGTCATTCATTTTGGGCATATCCACAAGGTCAGCTTTATTGAGAACGTGAATTTGTGGAATGTCAGAACAATTCATATCATTCAGTAATTCCTGCGTAATCTGCATTCGCTGTTCAATGTCAGGCTCTGAGGCGTCCAGTACATGAAGAATCAAGTCCGCCTGAGCGGTTTCTTCCAACGTGGAGCGGAATGCTTCCACAAGATGATGAGGGAGTCGGCGAATCAGTCCAACCGTATCCGACAACAGCACTGTCCTGCCGTCAGGCAATTCCAGCGCACGGGCGGTCACGTCCAGAGTCGCAAAAAGCTGATTTTCGACAAGTACCCCTGCATCCGTCAGCATATTGAACAAAGTCGATTTTCCAGCATTGGTATAACCCACAATGGCAACTGTTAAAATACCGTCTTTTTTCCGGCGACTGGTAATAAATTTCCGGTGTTTTTCCATTTCCTTGAGTTCATTCCGGAGAGAATCAATCCGACTGCGGATGTGACGGCGGTCGGTTTCGAGTTTAGTTTCACCTGCGCCCTTTGTGCCGATACCGCCACCCAGACGGGAGAGGGCTTTTCCCATTCCGGTGAGACGGCTCAGACGGTATTGATACTGTGCAAGGGAGACCTGAATTTTTCCCTCTGCCGTTCTGGCACGTCCGGCGAAAATGTCAAGGATTAACATTGTCCTGTCAATGACTTTACAGTCAGCAGTATCAGAAATATTTCTCATTTGAATGCCTGTCAATTCATCATCAAAGATGAGCATATCAGCGTTGAGAATTGCAAGCTGTTCTTTGATTTCCTCCAGTTTTCCAGCCCCGATGAAAGTAGATGCTTCGGGGGCTGGTCTTGTCTGAATGACAGTTGCCACGACTTCACAGCCGGCAGTCTCTGCAAGTTCAGAGAGTTCATTCATAGAAAGTTCAGCGTCATATTCTCCGGTATCCATTCCGACAAGAATCGCTTTCGGGGCTGTATTTTGGTTTTCGATTTCGTGCATAATACCTCCATTATTTCACATGATTGATATGTACATCTGTCTGAGGGTAGGGGAAAGAGATTCCATTTTCATCAAAGGACTTTTTCACAAGTTCATTCAAATCATATTTGAGGGTGTTATAATTGGCATGTGTTGTCCAGACATACACATCCAGAATGACGGCACTGTCCCCCAGTTCCCCGATTCTGACAAGCGGTTCAGGGGTTTGTAAAGCATGAGGATGATTTTCAATAATATCAAGGATAAGTTTTTTTGCCTTTTCGGAGTCGTCATCATAGCTGATGCCAAAATTCAGGTCTAACCGCCGTTCAGGAGTTTCATTGTAATTGATGATAGTTGAGCCGGAAATATTGCCGTTCGGGATGAAAATGGTTAAACCGTCAGGAGTTTTCAGCATAGTTTGCAGAATTTCGATTCGTTCCACCGTTCCGGTAACACCGCCCAGATTGACAAAGTCCCCGACCTTCAAGGGCTTGGAGAATAGCAGAATGAATCCCCCTGCCACGTTGGAAAGGCTGTTTTGCAGTGCCAGACCAATCGCAAGCCCCATTGTACCAATGACCGTGATAATGGAAGTCATGGGCACTTTCAGAACCGACAGTGTGATAATAGTCACAAGCACATACAGGGCAACTTGTATCAGCGACTGCAAAAAGCTGGAAGCCGTGCGGTCAATGCGTTTATTGTCGAGACCTTTCCGGACGGCTTTCATCAGTGCCCTTGTCAGAAGAATGCCACAAACAAACGTCAGGACAGCAAACCCTAAAGAGGGGAGAATGCCTTTTAAGAAGTCCAGAAAAGTAGTTAGAACGCTGGAAACGTGTTCCGCCTCTTCGGTAATGACTTCACCAATCTGAGGGGCAGTTTCCGTAACAATGGTTTCAGTAATTGTTGTATCAGTCAAGCGTATCACCTCACTGCATTAAAATGTCAATAGCGGTAGAAAGCTGAGGGTCTGTGTCGGGGTCAACATTATCAATAATGGTATTTTCTCCGGCTTCCATGACGACATCAGGGGCAAGCCCGACACCATGATAATTGTCGGAACGTGTAGTCTGGTAAGTTGCTACGGTTAAAGTCAAACCACCGCCGTCCGCCATCTTCACAGTGGACTGCATGATTCCTTTTCCGTAAGTCTGTGTTCCCACAAGCTTAGAGCCTTTGAAATCACGCAGGGAAGCGGAAAAAAGCTCCGCTGCACTGGCAGTATTTCCGTTGACAAGTATGACCATGGGAAGATTGAGTTCGTCTGCATCAGAGGTGAGAACGGTTTCCGTTTTACCACCTTGATATGTCGCTATTGCAATATCACCCTCTGGAAGAAGGGGGTCGAGCATCTTTTGAAGGGCGGTCAGGACACCACCGCCATTGTCACGAACATCAAAAATAACCCCCTGCGCACCAGCAGACACAAGCGAATCCAATACATCCTGAAATTGGGAGCTGGAATTTTCACGGAAAGCAGAAATCCGAATATAACCAATCTGGTTATCCAGCATCTGACCGGAAACGGTAGATACTTCGTAAGTATGGCGAGTGATACGAATATCTTTTTCTGCATCCTCATGCCGGACAGTCAGAACAACAGCAGTTCCTTCCTCACCCCGAACCTGATTGACAGTTTCCTCATATCCTAATTCAGGAACAGGGACACCCTCAACGGCGGTAATGAAATCGCCTTCCTGCAATCCGGCTTTTTCAGCAGGGGAATTTTCATCGACTTTGGTAATGTAAAGAAAAGAATCTTCCGAAAATGTGACAGTGACACCAATTCCGACCTGCTGACCTGCTTCTTTGGTCATGAGAGCAGAATATTCCTCAGCGGTCATATAACGGGAATAGGGGTCATCCAGTCCGCTGACGTAGCCTTTCAGAATGCCGTCCATGAGAGAATTTTCATCCAGTTCATCAAGATAAAAATGCTCCCTGACATAGGTATCCATTGCTTCAAGCCGGTCATATTTTTCGGCTTTTTCCTTGACATCCTGCACTTTATTATTGAAGTTCTGGAGAGATACAAAAGAAGTGATAATGAACGTCAGGGCGCAGACAAGAGCCGAAATGCTGACCGTGACACCGACACTGACTTTCTGATTCATGAAATAACTCCTTTCGGTTAATAATTGAGATAATCGGCAGGGTCAACCGCCGTGCCGTCCTTGCGGATTTCGAAGTGAAGGTGATAGCCGGTAGACCATCCTGTTGTACCAACATAGCCAATTGTTGTGCCTTTTTCAACATACTGATTGACAGAGACGACAACTTTTTCCATATGACCATACAAAGTGGAATATGTGCCGTCATCATGCATGATAATGACATAATTTCCGTAGCCATTGCCACAGCAGTTCTCACTTTTACCATAGTTATGAGTACAGCCGTTAAAAGTTTTAATGACTGTTCCGGAGCGTGATGCAACGACCTCCGCCCCCTGATTCTGGGCAATGTCAACGCCTTTATGGAGCGTTCCCCAGCGTTCGCCGTAGCCACTGGAAATATAATAATGTTGAGGGCAGGGCCACCCAAAAGCAGAATCATCATAACTGGAATTATCAGTAACTGTCTGGGGGACAGTTTCAGCCGGAATTTCCTGTACAGGATTGGTGACAGGCTGAGTAGAAACGGCTTTTTCCTGAGCTTCTTTTTTAGCTTTTTCGTCGGCTTCCTTTTGGGCTTTTTCCT
>DGHF01000074.1 GCA_002392545.1 Ruminococcus sp. UBA3855 | reverse complement strand
CAAAGGCTGTGACCGACCCCGAAATCTTAGAGGGCTTGCGTTCCAACTTTACAGGCGAATGCACAGAAGTGGGAATGTATCTTGCTATGGCTCGTGTGGCATTCCGTGAGGGCTATCCGGAAATCGGAATGTACTGGGAAAAGGCTGCATTTGAAGAAGCGGAACACGCTGCAAAATTCGCTGAATTGTTGGGCGATATTGTTTCCCCCTCTACGGAAGAGAATCTCCGTGTCCGGATGTTGGCTGAACAAGGTGCAACCGAAGGCAAGCTCAAACTTGCCAAGCGTGCAAAGGAATTGAATTTGGATGCAATTCACGATACTGTCCACGAAATGGCAAGAGATGAAGCACGTCACGGCAAGGCTTTTGAAGGTCTGCTGAAACGCTATTTCGGTTAATTTCATCATCAATAAAAACAATTACTCACAAATCAAACCATATCAAAAAAACCGCCTTTCTCGAAAAAGAGAAGGCGGTTTTTATTATTTTTCCAATTTCACATTTTCACGCACATTGGCAATCACCATGACCAACCAGATGGCACATACACAAATTGTCGGCATGATTCCGGTATGAAATGCAAACCCCGATACAAAACTAATCAGCCACATTATCATACAAGCAAAATTCCCTGCTTTATATCCTGCATAGCCAGACTTGTAAACAATCAATTTTTGTGCCTCGTCGCTGGAATTCATCCATTGCTGTTCAAAATGAAAATCCAACACAGAACCTTCTTTTTCGGGGTTGAGCCGTTTTTCAAGGTCAACGGTCAGTTTCGGTACAACGGTACAGAGAATCATTCCTGTGATTAGTAATGCAAATGTTAAAATAATATTCAAGTTCGGCAATGTGTCCACAAAATATAATGTACATGAAAATAAGCAAATGTTCAGAATCATCAAGATAGAACTGCTAATCATGGGCGAATTCATCAATTTTTCGATGTTGTCGAGTTCATCCTCGTTTTCGCCGTCCCATTTGTCAACGGCTTTTTTCGCCTTGCAATAGCCAATAATCATGAGAGGAATTCCCACCAGCCAGACCACCGCATACAAGATACTGAAAATCAATCCTGAGGTTTCGCCCGAAATGCTTTCCAGTAATGCGCTTGTGTCTACTTTGCCGATAAGTCGCCCGACACCATAGCCCACATGGTAACAAACCAGAATTGTACCCAACAAAATTAAAAGCAGTTTTCTTTCATCTTTTTTCATCATTCATCCTC
This sequence comes from Ruminococcus sp. UBA3855, assembly GCA_002392545.1. Classification (GTDB taxonomy): domain Bacteria; phylum Bacillota; class Clostridia; order Oscillospirales; family Ruminococcaceae; genus UBA3855. Next base: position 8,687 of record DGHF01000074.1, on the reverse strand, counting down.
CTCATACTCGAAAATATCTTCTACTTTGACATGGCAGACCTTTGCAATTTTCAGGGCAAGCGTGACGGAGGGAGAATAATCTCCCCGTTCAATCTGGCTGATGGTCTGCCTTGATGTTCCCACGAGTTTCCCCATTTCAGCTTGATTCACACCCAATCTTGCCCGCATTTCTTTGAGGTGATTATATAACGGCATTACACATCATCCTTTTTCTGTGAAGTTTCTTTATTCTTGTCAATCTGAACGAGTTCACTTTTTCCGGCTGACCCGAAACACAGCCCCAGACAAAGCCCGATTCCCATACCAATTGCCCAATCATCAAAGAGAATTGCATACATTATCCCCAACGAAAAACCAATCAGCCAGCCGGCAGAAAAACCTTCTTCCACGTCATTTTTGGTAAATATGGTCTCATTCCACTTGACAGCAGAAATATCCGTGAAAATAATTTTCTCTTTGGCTTCCATCTGAATGGGGTGGTCGGCTTCATCTCTGTAGGGTTCAAATTCGGGAGCAGTCCAGACGTTTTCAAGAACAAGAATATTTTCTTTTTCCTCTTTGACCCTGCGGAGCATGTAACAGCAGACGTATTCTTTTTGTTTGTTCATATAGGCGTATACATAGCCCTTGCCATTCAATATATCCAAAGCCTGTTCACGGAGTTCAGCAGGGAAATTTTCTTTGATTACCTTTTTCTTAGAAATTTCTGTAACATTGTAGCCTTTCACATCGCCAATTATCATGACAACCATTCCTTTCAATTTGACATGGATTCTTTACTTTATGACAACTATTCTTGTCATGATTACAGTATAGCACTGACAAGGAAAGTTGTCAAGCATTTCCATGAAAGATTATCATAGTACACAAAAAACCGCCCCCCTCGGAACGGTTTTCTTGATAAAATTATCTAATCATAATGGGGGACAATTCCCCTTTGAAGCCTTAGCACGAACTACCCAAAACTAACGCATTTCGCACTAAGAGGGCAATTTTCCCCCACACCCCTTTTTATTACAGCAAATCAGCGATTCGATAAATCATTTCTTCTGTTTTGTCCCATCCAAGACAGGGGTCTGTGATGGACTTTCCATATACTCCCTCATTGACTTTCTGTGCGCCGTCCACGAGGTAACTTTCAATCATGAAGCCCTTAACCATCTTCTTGATGTCGGCATGATGACGGCAGGAATGGAGCACTTCACTCACAATTCTGGGCTGTTCCAAATACTGTTTACCGGAATTAGCGTGATTGGTGTCGACAATGACCGCCGGATTGACAAGCCCTTTTTCGACATAGTGATGATACGTCAAGAGCAAATCCTCATAATGATAATTCGGGAGGGATTCGCCGTGCTTGTTGACGTAGCCACGCAAAATAGCATGAGTTAAGGGGTTTCCGGTGGTGTGAACTTCCCAGCCACGATATAAGAAAGTATGGCTTGACTGTGAAGCATAAATAGAATTGAACATAACAGACAAGTCGCCGGATGTGGGGTTTTTCATACCTGCCGGAATGTCCATACCACTGACGGTCAGGCGGTGTTGCTGGTCTTCGACACTCCTCGCACCAACTGCCACATAACCAAGCAAATCCGACAAATAGCGGTAATTCTCCGGATAAAGCATTTCATCCGCACAAATAAAACCAGTTTCTTCAATGGCTCTGCGGTGAAGTTTACGAATAGAAATCAAGCCTTCGAGCATGTCCTCGGCTTTGGTGGGGTCGGGCTGATGAACCATGCCTTTGTAGCCTGTGCCGTTGGTACGGGGCTTATTGGTATAGATTCTGGGAACAATCATAATTTTATCTTTGACTTTTTCTTGTACATCTGCAAGCCTGTGAATATATTCCATGACAGCATCTTCACGGTCAGCGGAGCAAGGGCCAATAATCAAAACCAGCTTGGCAGATTCTCCGGTGAAAATCTTAGCCAGTTCGGCATCTTTCTGATGTTTCATGAGTTCAAATGCAACGGAAAGCGGATATTCTTTCTTGATTTCCTGCGGAACAGGCAATTTTCTGATAAATTCCATTGACATGGGTAAATACCTCCTCAAATACTTTTGTATCATTTCGAATACGTTAATATTATAACACGATTTTGGGATAATGTCAAGTACTTGAAAAACTAACTAACAAAAACAAACAGCCCCCATAAAATCGGGAGCTGTTTCATATTATATGGACAATATATCATGAATTTGGTATCAGTTCAGTTGGATTCCGTGCCGTCCATGGTGTAGATGAACTTGACAGAACCGTCCATGCCGTCACCGAGACCAGTATAGGAGCGGTATTCTTTGGAAGTATCTCCGACAGCCTTAAAGCGGTCAATCAAATCTTTGACTTCGGTATTATAAAGGTCAGTGATATTGTCGATAGCTTCAGACTTGAATTGATGCATACCATCATCCAATTCCTTACCGCCGTCCTTGAGTTTCTGAACGCCGTCAGCGAGTTTCTTTGTACCGTCATGGAGTTCAGAAACACCGTCATAAAGCTGACCTGCGCCGTCTGCAAGCTGGCTTGCACCGTCTGAAAGTTCGCCAGCACCATCATAAAGGGACTGTGCGCCGTCTGCAAGCTGTCTTGCACCACCAGAAAGCTGTGACAGACCGCCTTCAAGAGAACCTGCACCGCCCGAAAGCTGACCTAAACCGCCGTTTAAAGCATTTGCACCATCTGAAAGCTGAGACATACCGCCGACCAGTGTTGCACCGCCGTCTTTGAGCTGTAACAGACCGTCATTCAATGCGGTTGCGCCATTAGAAAGCTGTGTCAAGCCGTCTGTGAGAGCCTCTCCGCCCTGCCAGAGTCTTGACATCCCATCAGCAAGAGCAGAACTTCCGGCTTTGAGTTGCCCAAGACCGTCATCAAGTGCAGTTGCACCATCAGAGAGCTGAACTAAACCGCCATTTAATTGTGTGCTTCCGTCAGAGAGTTGCACCATGCCATCTGTGAGAGCAGAACTTCCGGCTTTGAGCTGTCCGAGACCGCCGTCAAGCGCACCTGCACCGTCAGAGAGCTGAGACAAACCGCCGTTCAATTGTGCGCTACCGTCGGAAAGTTGCGCCATACCATCTGTGAGGGCGAAACTTCCGGCTTTGAGCTGTCCGAGACCGTCATTCAGATTGCTTGCACCTGCGGAAAGCTGTGCAATGCCATTCATGAGGGAATCCAGACCGCCGATTAACTGTGTGCTTCCGCCTGCAAATTCTGTCATACCGTCATTCAATGCAGATGCACCGTCAGAGACACTGTGCGCACCTGCCTGCAATTGCTGTGCAGAGGTGTAAAGCTGATTTGTGCCAGCGGAAAGAGCCTTTCCGCCTTCGTCGATTGTTGTCAAGCCGTCAGTCAAAGCAGTTGCACCCTCATCAGCAGTTGTGAGACCTTCGGAGAGTGAACCAAGACCAGCCTGTAATTGTGTTGCGCCGTCCTGCAACTGTGTGACACCGTCTTTCAGTGCTCCGCCCTCTTTCATGGAGTCAGCAATTTTCTGCTGACCTGCAATCGTTTTTTCGAGGGTTGCGATAGTAGTAGCAAGCTGTTCAGAGGGTTGCGCTTCATTCATAGCTTTCAGGGAAGCCAAAACCTGCTGATTGACTGCAATTGTCGCCTGCAAATTTTCATTCGCAGAATCCAAACCAGCAGAAACAGAATCCAGACCGCCGGTAATAGTAGTAGCACCTTCATTCAGAGCCTGTGCGCCGTCCTTAGCGGAGGTAATACCATCAGAGAGAACCTGTGCGCCGTCTTTGGCAGAAGTGATACCTTCTGAAAGCTGTCCGGCAGATGTGTTAATCTGACCAGCTCCGGCAGTTAATTTGTCTGAACCATCTGCAAGGCTTGCTGAACCGTCTTTCAATTGTTCCGAACCATCTGACAAGGATTCCACACCCTCTGTCAGAGTGCCCGAACCTTCTTTCAATTGTCCTGCGCCGTTGGTGACTTGCTCAAAACCAGCCACCAGAGCAGAAGAACCGTCCAAAGCCTGTGAAATGCCGTCATCAAGCTGATTTGCGCCGTCTTTTGCGGAATTGATACCAGCATCAAGAGCAAATGCACCGTTCTTGACTTGTGCCAGACCGCCGACCAACTGAGAAGAACCATCTTTCGCACTTTCAAGACCTGCATCAATCTGAGTTGCGCCGTCCTTTGCGGAATTGATACCAATTCCAAGAGCGTTCGCACCGTCCTTGACCTGATTCAGACCGCCAACCAGCTGAGAAGAACCATCTTTTGCACTTCCAAGACCTGCATCAATCTGAGTTGCGCCGTCTTTAGCGGAGGTAATACCATCTTTGAGAGCAGGGGCGCTATCCATAATTTGCCCGAAACCGCCGACCAATTGACCAGAGCCATCATAAGCACTGTTAATACCTGCGCTGAGTTTTCCTGCGCCGTCCTTAGCAGAGTTGATACCATCTGCAAGAGATTTTCCGCCAGCCGTCACCTGCCCGAAACCACTCACCAGCTGAGAAGCTCCATCTTTTGCGGAATCCGCACCGTCAGCAAGGGTATTTGCACCATCTGAGAGACTTTGTGCACCGTCAAGGAGCTGACCTGTACCATCACTGAGCTGATTTGCGCCGTCCTTCAAATCTCCAGCACCGTCATACAACTGGTCAACGCCGTCTGTCAAATCGCCCACACCGTTGGAGAGTTCATCAATGCCGTCATAGAGTTGGGTTGTACCGTCACAGAGTTTGTTTGCGGCATCGTTCAGCTCGTTGATTTTTTCTTCAAGTTCATCAAGAGAATCCGTCTTGTCAAAATCGAGGTCATTGAAAATTTCATTAGAAACGACTGTAATGGTATTCTGCATCTTGAAATTCTGCACATCTGCTTCAATGGTGAAAGTTTCCGGAATGGTAATATCAAGGTCTTCCATTTCGTCAAGACCCAGACTTTCAGCGAGGGATGGGAAAGCCATTCCGACAACAATCATTTTTTCACCGTCTGAAATAACCTTGCCATTGGTAACACTGACATTCTGGAAAATCTCATTGTCTAAAATTGCAGTACTTGCAGCCATAAATGGAACATAGATTCTTCTTTCCTTGCCATTGACAGTCTTAGTGACCTTTGCATTATTGGTATAGGTGTATTCAATGACAAGATGACCGCTTTTTCCCTTAATATCATTCAGGGAAACCTGTTTTCCGTTCAGTGTGTAGGTGACATTGACATCAACAGGGAGACTTCCGGAACTTTCGCCCTTGTAATAAATATCGTTTCCGCCTGCAAACCAAGTCAGCTCACTACCACTTTGTGCAAACGCTTCATCCCCCTTGACATTCTGGATATTGGAAAGGGTGGAAATGTCTGCAATATTTCCAAGTGCTTCTGGATTTTTCAGCCAGTCACTGACGATAATATCACGGACACTGGAATCATTGTTACAAAGGACATACACCGTTTCAGACTTGAAAGGAGTACCTTCAGCAGATACACGCTCTGTAACGGTTTCTTCTTGTACAACAGGAGTTTCAGTCTCAACAGTATCGGTATTGATAGCGGATGCATTGTGCATCTGTGAAAATGCATAAACACCGGTTGCCCCTGCGGAAATAGCGATTGCAACGGAACAAGCAAGAATTTTCTGATATTTTTTCATAAGTCATACACTCCTTTTCATTCAAGCGGAAACAGGTTCTGTCTGGACAGTAGTTTTGTGATTTCCATTTTTAAGGTTGCTGTCCTTCGGGATAAAGCCTGCACTGGTTTTGCAGATAACTTTGTCAAGCAGTACGAACATAGACGGGAGAACGGTCAGTACAACGACCATGGAAATTAACGCACCTCTCGCCAGCAATACGCAAAGGGAAGAAATCATGCCGATTGTGGATACAAACGTAACACCAATTGTCGCTGCGAAAAATCCCATTGCTGAAATGATAACCGACTTCATGGAAGTTGCAAGGGCAATTCTGACAGCTTCCATTTTGTCTTTACCCGAATAACGTTCTGAACGGTATCTTGTTGTCATCAAGATAGCATAGTCAACTGTCGCACCAAGCTGAATTGTACCAATGACAACGGATGCTACAAACGGAAGAGATTCGCCGATATAATATGCCAATCCAAGATTTATCATGATTGCCAGTTCAATGACAGCTACCAGAATCACAGGCAATGTCACGGAACGGAATGTGAATGCAATAATGAAGAAGATAACGGCAATTGAAAGAATACTTACCACTTTGAAATCATGTGCAGTAATGTTAATCAAATCTTTTGTTGCCGGAGCTTCACCAATCAGCAGAGCATTTTCATCATACTTCTGGATAATAGCATTCAGTTTGTCAATCTGATTATTGACTGCATCAGAGGCAACTTTGTAATCAGAACCAATCATCATCAGCTGATAATCACCGGAAACAAGGGATTCTTTCATTTTGGAAGGAATAATTTCATCCGGAATGGCAGTGCCGACAATGGAATTAAATGCTAATGTAAACTGTACACCATCTACTTTTTTCATCTCGCTCATCATGTTGTTGACAGTTTTGGCATCAAGGCTGGAATCCATCAATAACATATGAGTGCTGTTCATGCCGTAGTTTTCGGAAAGTTTCTCATTTGCAATCATGCTGTCAAGGGTTGCCGGTAATGTACTGTCAAGATTGTAGTACATATCATAATTTTCATAGCCGTAGAATGCTGGGAACAACAACACAATTCCGATTGTCAGGAACAATGCAAAATGCTTTGTGATGAATGTGGGAAGTTTTTCGAAATCGGGAAGAAATTCTTTGTGAGAAGTCTTTTCAATTGCCTTGTCGAAAATCAGAATCATTGCCGGAAGGACTGTAACGCAGGCAACAACACCAAAGACAACGCCCTTCGCCATGACAATCCCTAAGTCAAGACCCAATGTGAAACTCATGAAACACATTGCCAAGAATCCGGCTACTGTTGTGAAAGAACTGCTGACAACTGACGAAACTGTCACGGAAATCGCATGAGCCATTGCTTCATTTTTGTCTGAATAGGTCCCCTGCATTTCTTTGTAACTGTGCCAGAGGAAAATGGAATAGTCCATTGTAACACCTAACTGCAATACCAAGCTCAATGCCTTTGTCAGGAAGGAAATTTCTCCGAAGAAGAAATTTGTTCCCATGTTCCAAACGATTGCAATACCGATGCTTGCCATGAAGAATACCGGAATGAGGAAAGAATCCATTGCAACTGCAAGCACGATACTTGTCAGGATAACCGCTACCAATGCATAAAGCAACGTCTCACTGTCGGAAAGATGTTTCATATCCGTAGTGACAGCACTCATGCCGGAAATGTAGCACTGTTTGGAAGTGATAGCTCTCATTTCGTCGATGGCATCCATGGTCTTATCTGCGGAAGTAGTATCTTCAAAAAAGACAACCATCAAAGTAGAATCACCGGAATTGAACTTGTCAAAAATCTGTTCCGGAAGAACTTCTTTCGGAATGGAAATATCTACTTTGGAAGCATAGGAAAGAACCTCTGCAACTCCATCCACATTTTCCAGCTTTTCAGCTACTGTTTTGACATCTTTATCCGGCATCCCCTCCACGATTACAAAGGAGAAACCGCCTTTTCCGAATTCATCTTTCAAAATGTCCTGACCTACCATAGTACTTAGGTCACTAGGAAGATAAGAAAGAATATCATAATTGACTCTTGTATTAAGATAGCCAATTGCTGAGGGTATCAGCATACAAAGACTAATTATCAATATCAGGACTTTGTGCTTGACAATCTTTTCACCGAACTTCAGCATATGTCATCCGACCTTTCTGTTTATCTGGATTTTCTTTCTTTACTAATAGTATATTACAAAAATGACCGTTAGTCAATATCTTTTTCGTAAAAAACTGACCAGAGGTCATATTTTTGTAGGAATGCACAAATTTTCACATTCAAATTAGTGACTGATGGTCAGTTTTTGGCACTTGACACAAACGAAAATTTGCGGTATAATGAAAAGCAGGTAGAAACGTACAATATTTTTTGGAGTAGGTGACTGTTTATGGGAAAATTGGAAACGAATAAACGCATGAAGGAAAATTCCCTGCTGAATACCGCCTTTGAATTTTTCACAACCAAGGGTTTCAGCAAAACATCCATTTCAGACATTGTAGCACATGCCGGAGTTGCCAAAGGGACATTTTATCTTTACTTTAAGGATAAATACGACATCCGCAACAAATTGATTTGTCACAAGTCCGGACAGCTGTTTCATACCGCCGTCACAGAGTTAAAATCCAATCCCGACTACGAAAAAATGATGTTTGAGGACAGGCTGATTTTCATTGTCAATCACATTATCAATCAGCTGAATGAAAATCAGGAACTTTTGACATTTATTTCCAAAAATTTAAGCTGGGGCGTTTTCAAAACCGCACTTACAACCCCGATTTCAGACCAAAACGTGAACTTTGCAGATATTTACCATGAAATGCTTTTGGATGCGCCGTATTATTTCAAAGAACCGGAAATTATGCTGTTTCTGATTGTAGAACTGGTTTCGAGTTCGTGTTATTCGGCAATTCTCTTTCAAGAACCCTGCACCCTTGAAACACTCAAACCGCATTTATATGAAAGTATCCGCCTCATCATTCAGGCGCACAAAGCCGGAGAAAAACAGAAACCTGAACAAGAAAAAGCCTGCTGAAAATGCAGGCTTTTTTATGGTATG
>DGHF01000177.1 GCA_002392545.1 Ruminococcus sp. UBA3855 | reverse complement strand
GAAAAACCTTAAGTTGTGGATAGTGTTTCCGAAATAATAAAATTATCCCCTGCGCAGAGGAGCTCTCTGCAGAGGGGAATTTTTTGTAATGTGCATCAGATGAGACGGCTTCTCTTTCTGACTTCCGTTGTCTGGGCGGGCTTTTCGGAGACAGCAAAAATTTCTTTCGCCGTTTCAATGGTATATACCACCTGACGGAGGAGGTCTGCGCCCTCCAGTGCCAGCAAATCGGAGCTGTCAGAGTTCGGGGTATATCGTCTGACATAAGTTTTCAGCACGTCCACCGCAAGGACAGGGGATTGATACAGCATCATAAGCAGGTTATATTCCATAGTGGTTTTTTCGGCTTTTTGTTCCAGCATCTCACGTATCCATGAAAATACAAGCGGATGAAATGTCAGTCTGGAATTGAGGATGTATTGGTAATAGGGAAACGAGAAAAAGCCGTTTTCCGTGGAAAGCATATCCCTCAGATGATATTTTACATCGGTCACAGCAGTGGAATGCAATTTCATGACAGTATCTTTGGAATTGTGAAACGCTCCAATGATGATGTGGGGAACGGTGATTTCCTGCCCAAGTTCCAGAATCTGGAGCTTTACACATTCATGCGTAAGGGATTGACCAATTTTTTCCGGTTCTGCCGGAGTGATGACAACAACACCGTCATTGCAATCGAAATCTTCTCTCAGGGATTCAAAAGAAACGTCTTCCAAAAGTTCATAGACAGCATCTGCCAGCTTTACCAGCCCTTTGGTAATCCAGAGCTGACCATCACGCATTTCCAAAAGCAGACCTTTCAGAATGCCGTCAGGGGCATCGTCAAAAAGTTTCCAGCACTGAAGCGTGTTCTTTTGCAGGAATTCCATCATTTCGACAGTCAGCAATCTTCCGCTCCGGAATTCAATTTTTGTATTGTATAACAGTTTCATTATTTGCTCCCATCAAAGAAAGAGTACATTCCCTCTTCAAATGACATATGAATTTCATCAGAGATATAGAAATTGGAATCCTGATATTGCAGGAAAAGGATATAATATCCATAGCCATCTCTGGAGGGAAGGACGAGGGAATATCTTGTGCCATTGGTCAGGTCTTTGGAAAGACGTTCTTCCAGTTCGATTTTTTGAATTTCCTCAGCGAAATAAATACCGCCGTTTCTGTTGAGAATCTCTGCACAAGTGTAATCGGTTGTCATGTCAATCGGAGGAATTTTAATAGGATTAACTCTCTGAATGGAATTATCATTCAGATTTCTGACAGAAAGGTCAAGTTCTGTCTGAATCGGGGTCAAGGGGTTCAGGCGATAGTATGCGCTTTCGGTGAGTTCCATTTCCTGAGAAGGATAAAGGACAGCATAAATCTGGTTAGGTCTGTCGGTTCTGATTTCAATCATTCCTTCGTTACCGCTGGCATTGGTGGCGATATAGCTGATACTGCCACGAATGCATTTCAGTTTCAAATCAAGGTCTCTTGACTTCTGGTCGCCTTCATAAATTTTGGTACGGAGTTTTTTTCCGGCAACGAATTCTTTCAGCAGGTCATTGAAAAGCTTGATTTTGCAGGACTGTCCGGAGAGAAAATAATAATCCATAGCGTCTGCATCTTCGGGAAGCAGTTCGGAAAGAAGCATATAAATATCACCGCAGATGAGCTTTTGAATTTGTGTGATAGAAATTTCGATGTCATCCATGGGATTGTCAATTCTCACCAGTTCACCTTGCTGGTCATACTTATAAAGGTAACTGCTTTTTGAGAGGGAATCCAAGTCAAGATAGGTGCGCTTGTCTACAATTACTTTGTCTTCACGGTAGAACGCCATCTTGATTTGTTCCGCAAACTGCCAGAGAAAATAGAAATTTCTCTTGACGTTTACTTTGTCGTTGTCTGCAATAACGTTTTCAAATTTGGTGGGAATCACTTGTTCACAAAGTTCATACAGATTCTGGAAATCACGGTAAATATCATCAAGAATAGAATTCTTTTCTCTTGAAACGGTTTGAAGCTGATTGTCAATCTGTTTCAGGATATCACTTTCATTCTGAAATACATTCAAAAGAGAAATCTGTTCGGCAAGTTCGCCCTCTGCAAAAATCTCACAGATTTTGATTTTGATTAACTGCATGATTTTATAAGTGATATTGTTTCCGCCGAAACGATTGTTACCATTTTCGGAGCGTGTATGCACAAGGACTTTCCGGTATCCTCTTCCATCAAGTTCAGAATGATATTCACACATTGCAAGGTCAGTTGTACCGCCACCACAGTCAAGCACGACAATTTTTTTGTCGAAAATGTCTTCATTTAAGGGATTGGAAAAATCTTCCTTTGTGATATACTCAAAAATGACAGCAACAGCTTCATCAACGCATTTGTCAGAAGCAGTGATTTCATATTCTCCCTTGAATTGCTTCCGCATGAATGAAACAAATTTGTCTTTCAGCTTGACAGGGGAGGTGAAATGCAGTCTCTTGAAACGAACACCGAAATAAAATTCTGCCTGAGTGATGATATATTCCAGATATTGCTTGACGATTGCACTTTTCCGGACAGTTGCCAGAAAACCATTTTCGTCACAGATTTCAATTTCATCATTAAGGGAATCACTGACCCATTTTTTCAGTTCAAATACAGAAGTAGCCTCGGTGACATAATCCATTTCACGGATTTTTTTCTGTGCATCAAAGCCAAACAAATATTTAACATTGTCCTCGTCTTCGCAGTCATCAACATAAACGACAGTCGGACAGATTTTAGAAAAAGTATTGTCAGCACTGTTGATAAAATATACCAGTTCCGGAATACGCTGGCTGGTATTCTGGAAAATGCCGTATGTTCCGGCGGAAGTATTGCTTGTTCCGAAATCAATGCAGAGAATCTGTTCTGTCGTGGGGAGTTCTTTCATGCGCAGGTTGATTTGCTGTGCATACATCGGGCAGGGGGCAGAAATTCCTCTGAAACTTCCGTCCACCAAAATCAGCATGAACTTTCCACGCTTTTCAAAACCTTCATAGAAAATATTTTCCTTTTTGGCAGTGAAAAAGTAATTGATTCCAGTATCGTTTTTTTGTTCGGTCAGTTCTCCGGCAACCAGAACACGGCTCATTTCAAAATCTGTGATGATGGCGAGACGTTTAGTGACAGTGAATTTGTTCATGACATCAATTGCAATGCCATTGTACAATGTAATATCTTGATTGATAAAGAGAGGACGGTTGGAACGGGTCTGAATTTTAATGTTGTTGACTTGCTTGAGAGAGTCTGCTTTATGGAAAATGAAAAACTGACTTGCTGTTTCAAGGGAAAGTTCCCAATCTTCTTCAGGAATTTCCTCAGGTTCAGGAGTGGAAAAATCCATATTTTCAAAATTTTCTTCCTCTGCTTTTTCCTCGTGGGGTGGTTCGCTGGATTCTGAGGTGCTTTCCTGTGGTTCAGGTGCGGGAGTGGGTTCTTCTGGGGGGAGAGCAGTATTTGCCCCGAACTCGATTTCAACATACTGGAAATAGAGCTCCCAGAATTTCGGTGTTTTTCTGCTTTTTTTCAGTTCAGCAATCAAATTATCTGCTTCTTCTACGCATTCTTCGGGGTCATCATAATTGCTTTCGGTGATTGCAATGACTGCCTTTTTGAATCCATCATAAAGCTTTTTAGCAGGGGGAGAACCGTCACCGTCAAAAATGTTTACGAAATCAGTAACAGAATGAACATTTTCGGCATTGCTTTTCAGGATTTCATTCAACTGAATTTTGTACTTGTTTTCCATTATCATCCTTTGCAGAATGCCCCCTTTGCAGTCCGCTTTCACAAGAAAACAACGGGCTGGCATTGGTGGCATCTGCTCCGGAGTCACCTCACTTTCTTATGAAATAAATTATTTTGCAAGCTTGATATCAGCATACACACTCTTGAAGATTTCGCCGAGGTCTGACATATCATCCGACTGGTAGAAAAGTGGCTTTTCACTGCTGTTAAGGCAGTTGGCGGATGCTACCTGCTGGGCGTACTGATACCCCCTCGAAGAAGTTTCACCAATATAAATGACTGCAAGACGGATTTCATGTTTCCGGCGGATTTCCTCGGAAATAATATTGGATTTATCGCCTGAATCGGGTGCGCCGTCTGTCATGAGGACAATAATTTTTTCAGCATTTTTGCATTCAAGGAGTTTATTCGTACTGAATCCGATACCATCTCCCATTCTGGTTGTCCATCCGGCGGACATGGTGGGAATGGATTTCAGAAGGGCTTCCTTGTCAGAGGTCACGGGGCAGATAATTTCCTGTGTGTTGTTGAATGTGGTGATACCAATTTCATGGACAGAAAGGTCTACAATTTCATTGACCATTTTCTTGCAGGCGGTCTTTGCATCAATCAGCTTCTGACCGGACATACTGCCGGAAACGTCAATCAGCAAATCCATTGACATGGGGCTACCGCCTTCATCATCCTGCTGAATTCTGCTCTTGTCAATAATCAGTGTGCTGACAGCCTGTGTTTTCAAATCCTTTGCAGTGACGGTGAGCACCTGACTGCTGTCAAATTCGAATGTAACTTCAATCTGAGGGACACCAGCAGGGGCACTTTCGATATTATCCAAAACAAAGCTACCATAATATTCATGGGCTGAAATATCACTGATATGTTCCTTGTCGGGAGCAGCGGCATAAATGAAAATTTTAACTTCTTTCTGGTAATCTCTTGTTGTGGTGTAAATTTCAGACTGACGGCACGGATATTTGGTATCAGACTTGATAATCTTGGAAAATTGATTTCCCTTGACCTTGACACCCATGGAATGTGCAACGATACCGCCCATTGATGCGCCTAATACTGTCCAGTTATCGGCAACAATTGCTGCACCTTCTGCAATGGCGGTTGTTTTGTCTGCAATCTGCATGGACGGAATACCGAATTTCCTTTCGACCAGTTCAATGACCGCAGGGATGTAACATGTTCCGCCCACCAATACCAGATAGGTAATATCACTGATGTTCATTCCCTGTTTTTTGAAAGCAGAAATGGATTCATCAAGACGTGCTTCAATCTTCTTGTAAATGCCTTCACAAATTTTATTGAATTCATCTCTTGTCAGAACAGCTTCATAGGATTGAGGCTCACCGTCCAGCATATAAAGATTATTTCTTTCCACCTTGACTCTTTCGGAACGGGTCAATTCTTCCTTTGCTTCTCTTGCGCAGTTTTTCAGGTTGCTGAGCAGGCGGTTGTATTCGCTGTAACTAAGACCAGATTCATCCTGTGAATCAAGATTGATTCCGGATTCATCCTGAAACTGTTCCTTGAAATATTCAAATACCGCATGGTCAAAGTTATCGCCCCCAAGCCGGCGGTCACCCTTTGCGGAAATCATATCAAACTGATGGTCTTCTGTCATGGTCAATACAGCGGTATCATAAGTACCTCCGCCAATATCAACAATGAAAATCTTGTCTCCGGCTTTTTTGTCTTCCATGCAGGAAATCGCAGCAGCAGTGGGTTCGGGAATGATGGTCAGAACGTTCAGACCTGCCATTTCTGCCGCATGTCTGGTCTCCTCATTCTGGTTGAAAGAAAATGCTGCCGGTGTGGTAATGACGGCATAAATTTCGTCTTCTTCCTCCAGCTTAAATTTTTTTACAATTTTACTCTTTGCCTCTTTGAGGATTTCCGCTGCAACATCAGTGGGCGTGAGTTCTATGGTTTTTCCATCGGTAGTGGAAAACTGATATTTCTTGTCACTTCCCATGTAAGTTTTGGAGGAAGTTACTTTGTTATTAGGGTCAATGTCGCCCTGAGATACTGCTTTTTCACCAATTACAAGGTTTCCGCCGTTTTTAGCATCAAAGTACAGCACAGAGGGCAATACCTTTCTTGCACTGTCGAAAGCAATCAATCTGCATCTTCCCTTGACATAGCTGACCAGTGTATTGGTCGTGCCAAGGTCAATGCCAACATAAACTTTTTTACTCATTAGTTTCTCCTTAATTCAAAAAATTGTCAAGGTGGTCAAAAAGCTTTTTAAGTTTGTCTGCTTTTACCTCTTCTAAAATTCTTTCAAGTCCGCCTTTGTTTGCGTTATCAAGAACCGCTTTTTTGAATATGTCAAATGCGGAGTTGCCAGCACGGAACATTCCAATATTATCATCCAGATAAGTGTGGAGGAAATCGGGGTGCTCTTTCAGGAAATTAAAAATGGAGTCTTCGTTAATATCATCAAGGTTGGGTGCACTGGTAGCGGAAGATTTGTCATCAGTTGCATCATCCTCAACAGCATCAGCAATTTTTTTGCCCTTGCGCCCCAGAAATTCAGGAATGACTTCGTCAGCATCTTCCAGATATTTGAACAATTTTTCAGTTTCTTTGTCAAGATAGTGGAAAAGAGAGGGAACATTTTCATTCAAGAAGACAAATACATCATTTTCAGTCGGTTTCTGAGGTTCTGGACGTGGATTTTCCTGTTTATTGGAGGATGTTTCTTTCTTGGGTTCGGATTTCTGATTTTCATTGCTTCGAAAGGAAGTCTGAGAATTTTTCATGGGCTCGGTGGAATCATCGTTTTTCTTTTGGGGGGCATCTACTGCAATATGTTTCTTCAATTCGTCATAAGCAGAATGCACCACCTTGCTGATTTCGCTTTCAGTGCCCCAACCTTGGACAGTTTTCTGCAAATCTTTCAGCATAGACTGAATCTCTGTGCCCTGACTGCATTCGCCCTGCAATGTTTCAATTTTTTCTTTCAGCTTCTGATTTTCTTCTTCCAGTTGTGCAATGGTTCTTTTTTTCTCTTCAAGCTGACTTTCCAGCAACTCTATCTGTGCTTTCTTTCCCAGCTTCTTTATATCTTCTGTCAGTTTGTCCACTTCAGATGCTTTCTTTGCATAGAGCTGATTAGTGAGAGAAATAATTTCCTTCTGGAGCTGTTCAACTTTGGTTTCAGCGGATTTGAGGGCTTTTTCTTTTTCAGCAATGATACCGTCTTTTTCCGTGCGGAGAACATCAATCTGCTGTGTAAATCTTTTGCTGTCTTCCTTACGGCTCAGTTCCGAATCAGAGAAAAGACGCTGATAATTCTGTGCAGAAGCTTCTGCACTTTCCGCTCTTTCTCTGCGATGTTCAGAAACAGCGGTTTCTTTTTCATAGGCATTCCAGCCCTGTTCTGCAATGCTCTGATACTCTGCAAGCAGGATTTCAAGGTCATGCAGATATTCTTCTAAATTTGCCATAATATTACTCCTTATTCAAGATTCTGGTGATGTCGTCCAGTTTTTTCTGTGCTTCTTTCAGACTTTCCTTTGTGGAAGTTTCAGATTTCTGCAATGCCATTGCATCATTTCTGATATTTTCCATGAGGACTTCCGAAAGTTTTTTCATGGTGTCGAGTTTCTGACGGATTTCGCTGTTCATACGTTTCACCTCCTCATCAGGTCAATTTTTTCGATATATTGTCTGTCCTTCTTGTCTGTCAGCTGGAAAGTGTCAATAATGGTACTTTGCGGAGTTCGGGAGACTTCAATATAAATATCTCTGTCTTTCTTGTAAAGTTCCGAATTCAGACCAATGATTCCGGCGAAACAGATGTCAGGATGGTCAAGCGGATATTTCTTTCCATAAGCCAGCGCATCGGAAACAGACTGATAAAGCCGTAACTTCCATTGATGCTTTTCCAGAAATTCGGTAGAAATTGCCTTTGCTCCGCCTTTTTCGGCATAGGTAACATTTTTGTTCAGGCAGATTTCATAGCCGTTTCCACGGTCAATGCCGATGGACATGGACGTTTTGCGGATAATATCAAAATTCTCCAGACAGGTCATGAAATTGGCTGCACCATTTGCAACGGAATTATAGAGATTGGTTTCATCTCCCAGAATATCCGTATTGATAATATCGTCATTGTCAAAAATATCACAGATTAACTCCTGAAAGAATGTGATTTGTGAAGTGCCTCCAATCATGAAAACTTCGTCCACTTCATCAATTTCAATGTCATCTATGGAATCAAAAAGCAGTTCAAACAACTGGCGGATTTTGCGGTCAATGCCGTTCTGTATCAGAAAATCGTTGAAAACCTGCCGGCTGAATTCCAGTTTCTCACCGGAGAAATACAATTCTGTGGTATCATCCTCTTCAGCATCGGAATTATAAAGTTCCATCTTGACTTTTTCCATTTCTTCATAAAGTTTCGCATCAATGGAGCGGATGTCCTTTTCAGATGCTTCAATTTCTTCTTTAATCTCTTTTTGAAAATGTGGTTTAACAATCTGCTCAATGATACCTTTGGAAATATCCACACCGCCGAACTGCATCCCAGTAGAGGCGATATTTTCAATACGGGTTTTGTCGCCATGCTGAGAGATTGTTACAAGGCAAATATCCAATGTAGAACCGCCGAAATCAAATACAACCACATTTTTTTCTTCTTCGCAGTCGGTGATATCGTCCATAATGTCCAGAGAAAACAGGGAAGCCATTGGTTCTGTCAGAACATCCACAATGTGAAATCCGGCATGTTCCGCACTGGTCAGGAGCTTTTTCTTTTGATATTCTGAAAAATTGACCGGCACTGTCATAACCGCCTGAACTTCTTCACCTGTGCGGTTAATCGTAATCAATTTATAGACCTGCGAAAGAATATCGGTTGTGACATCTTCCGCAGTGAGTGTTTTTTCACCATTGCAGACTGTTTTTTCCCAAGTTTCCTTCTGTAATTCCTGTTTGATGTGCTGGATATAGTCAGGCAAAAGAACGCTTCTTTCCACTTCTCTGCTGCCGAAGAAATAGCTGTGAATTTCGCCGTCGTCTTCTTTCTGATAGAAAACGACATTTCGTGAAGTGGCGGCTGCACCCTGTCGGCTGTCAAGGTTGACTGGTCGGATGGTTCTTCCGTCAGTACATGTTGAAACCTTGATGTTTTCCATTCCAAAATCAATGCCAACCTGAATCATGTGAAGTTCCCTCCATAATATGTGCAGTCACCTTTCAGAACAAGGGTTTCCGGTGTGCCGTCATTGTCATAACAAAGCTGGTAGGGCTGTGTGTTAATTTGTTTGATGAGATTTTTTTGATTTGGATTGGAAGGTTTTTCCGGAAACAGCTGTTGGAAATACTCTGCACAATTTAGAACATTATCTCCAGCTCCGATATTGAGCGGAACATAGCCGGCAATTTTCAGGAATTTATCCAGAACAGGAATATTATCACGTTTAACACGGCTGAAACTGTCAAAAATGTTCTTTTCAACAGCTCCATGAACGTCACACATGATTTCCTCAGGGTCGTCAAAATCTCCGTCATCAAGAACAGAATCCAATGTCTTTATAAAGTTGCGGTAAAATCTTTCCTGAAGTGCTCCCTCAAGGATGCCTGCATTTTCTTTCAGGAAATTGATATAATTTTCGTCCGGAATAATCAGATTCTGTTCTGGAGGAACGAAAGATTTTGTTTCCGTCTGTGGGGGCTGTACTGCTGTTCCTGTAACAACTTCCGGCTCAATTTTAATTGAAGGGCGGGGCGGTGCAGGAGGATTTGCGGATTGTTTCAGCGTTTCGAGTTCCGAGCGCAGACGATTATTTTCAGCTTCCAGTTGGCTCAGTCTTTCTGAAGCATTCAGTTTTTCCAAAGCATTCAGCCGATTGAAAACAGCAGTCATATCAGGAATTTCCGCCGTAATTCTCTGGTCAATATTCTGGTAAAGCTGTTCCCAGTCTATTGAAGCAGGTTGCTGACCGGAAAGGCTGTTGTATGCTTTATAAAGTTCTTGAATATATGAATTATTCCCTTGCAGAGACTGTTCCAGCGTACTTTGTTTTACAAGGAGTTCCTGAATTTTGGCTTCCAGAGATGCTTGTAATTCTTTGGTATTATCAGAGGAAAGCCGGTTTTGCAGGTCTTTAATATCCTTGTGTATCTGTGTAAATTCAAAATCGGAGGAAGATTTTATTTCCATCCGTAATTTTTCCTGACTGTCTTTCAGTTGCTGTAATGTGTCATCGGAATTGACCTTATTTTCAAGCTGGCTGAATTTTTCCTGACAGCCCTTGGCATGCCATGCTGTGAAACCAATGTCACCAGCCACGGCAATCAAAAGAATAATCAATAAAGCAGTATCCATATTATTTCCCTTTCTTGGTATAGTAGACACAAGAACCACGCAGTTTGAGAACCTCTTCATCATCATCTGTGCTGGTGTATTTTTTCTGATATGGCTTAGTGTCAATCGCTTTAATTTTATCCCACTGTGAAGCGGAAAATGTTGGTTCAGGAAAAGTGGAAGAGAAATATTCAACAAAGTCATGGATATTGTCGCCAATCTTGACAGGAACAGGCTGATATCCTGCCTGTTGTAAATATTTTTCCAGCTTGGGGATATGCTCTCTTTTGACCCTTGAAAGAGAGTCATAAATATTATCTTCGATGGTCTTGTGAATATCTCCCATAATTTCATCAATGTCATCATCATCCGTGTCAATTTCTTTCAGGTCTTTGGTAATTCTTTGGATAAATCTGTCTTGCAGTGCGCCTTTGAGCGGTTCGAGGTTTTTCAGCAGGGCATCAATGTAGTTTTCAATTTTTGCTTTAAGGGTTATGACTGGGGGGGGCGGAATGGAAGGGATATATTTTTCAGTCAGTCGTTCCATTCCGGTTTTGATACCAGAAATATGGTATTTTTGAAAAAGGGATTCAACTTTTGTATTCATAATCAATCCAAATCACTTTCTGCGTCCATTACTTCGTTAATCTTCAAAAGGGAGTTGAAATTTCCGTCACTGAATTCCACCGCAAGGCGGATTGTACCATCTTCTTCAATGATGAAGGAAATTTCTGCATTTTCCGGATTGCAGTTTTCCGGAATGGAAATGCTGTATTCATCAATCAGATTCAGACCATTGTCACGATTGATAATTTCTGCATCAGGGTAAGCAGCAACATCTTTTTCATAAAACCGGACGCTGATTTCATGACTTTTCAGCATGTCGCTTGTAATCGGATAACGCTTCTTTCCACTGGTAGGGAGAGGAACATTTTCCAGAATCAGGGGGGTAAATTTCAGGCGGAAACCTTCTCTTTCAGCAATACCATACTGTGCAGGGGTGACTTCCTCCGGCTTGATGGATGAGCTTTTTTCTCCGAGAATCATTGCACCAATGGAAATCATGTCGAATGGCTTATCACTGGAAATGACTTCAATTCCTTTGGAAGTGAATTTTTTTCGCATGAGTTCACGGACAAGCAAAATTTTGGAACTTCCGCCAACAAGAATGATTTTGTTGACAGTCACACCATGTTCAGTTTCTGTCTTTGAGATGGTCTTATCTGTGAGTTCCACGGTTTGTTCAATGAGGGGGAAAATGCATTTGTGGTATTCTTCCCTTGTCAGGTGAATCGAAAAATCTACAGGTTTTTCATAAAGAGTAAAGTTTTCATTGGTGAAATCATCTTCGAGGCAATCTTCTTCTGAAAAGGCAGTTTTGATGTCTTCCGCAAGCTGTTTTGCCTGATACCAATTTTTTCGGTATTCCGTTTCACTTGCAACGCCGAATTCGTCTTCATCAAATTCAAATTCTTCTGTAATATCGGTTTCTATGTCAAGCATGATTCCATGTTCTTCCAGAGGGTCAAGAAGCAAGTCTTTGATAACTTGTTTGGTGACGGCATTTCCGCCGAGCTTTTTGTCGCCGTTCTGACCATTTCGCAAAGCTTTATGTGTTCCGTTTTCACGTTTCTTAATAACGGAAATATCAAATGTTCCGCCCCCGAAATCATACACGGCGATGATGTCATCTCCGGTGAAGGCTCTTCCGCTGATACCCTCCGAAATGGCAATGGCTGCGGCAGTCGGCTCAAAAGAGAGACTTAAATTGGGATAGCCTGCTTTTTTGGCTGCTTTTTTGATGAGTTTCTTTTCTTCCGGACTGAATTTAACAGGAACAGTTACAACCACTTTGTCTTCTGCGGTCAGTTCCGCATCATTGAACCTTTTGGAAAAGCGGGTTTCAATGTAGTCTTTCAACAGCTTATTGAGAAACATTCTTGCAATTGCCACTGGTTTTTTGGAAAATGTTGTTCCGTCTTCGGCGGTGATTTCGTACTTTTCACCCTTGATATTGGGCTTGAAGTTTGTCACAAGTGCCAGCGGATGGATTGCACCTCTTGCAAGGGCATCTTCTCCGATGATATAATCATCTTCACTTTTGAAAAAGACTGCGGTTTTGACGCTTGATTTTCCGGATTCTGTGACTTTTTTAATTTTTCCGTTCATATCACGGTAGGAAACCACTGTATTTGTCGTTCCGAAATCAATTCCGATATGTCTTTCCATAAATCCTCCTTAAAATAAATTATAGTGTTCGGGGATGATACTCGGAATGGTACTTTCCCCGATGAAAATAGGCTGTGTACTCCAGACAATTTCAATATTGATAAAAAATTCCTGAAAAAAGAACACTGCAAGCTGTAAAACTTTCTGATTGTATTCTGTTTCCGGACTTGTTGTGAAAAGGTACGTGACGTTCTGAAAATCGTCATAGTAGGGAATGACTTTTTCAAATAAATCTTTCACTGCTTGAATCAGGAGCGGAAAACGGTTTTCGTCTGCATCTTTCAAAACAAGATAATACAATAAAATTTCCTGTTCCCGTTCCTGCAAATTCCGGAACTGTTCACAAGCATTTTCACCGTACCGCCCTGAAAGAACGGCACTCCGGAAAAACAGCTTATGGAATGTCATGCTGTTGACAGCGTTCACATCATTCAGACGTTTCAGCAGGTGACAAATGAAATTGAATTCCTGTTTTGCATCTGTCTGAAAATATTCCAGACAGGCGGATTGTTCCTGATTGGTGAAAATTTTCGAGGAATCAGCAGGAGTAAAGAAAATCTGCTGTATCAGTCCGCAAGTTCTCAGATTGATAAATACTGTATTGTCAATTACTTGATATTGGTCATTGGAAATTATCAGTTCCAGACAGTAGGTTTTATCCTCGGTGTAATCGTTCCAAAGGTAATATTTCATTGCAAATATCCGCCTTTCCAGCAGAATTCAGGGTAATGCTGATTCAGATAGTGAGTTATCATCACAACTTTGTCATAGAAGAAATTGCTGTTGTCCTTTTCGAAAATCAGCCGGATAATTCGTGCATTCTGGCTGGCAGAGGGACGACCATTTCTAAATAAATCCTGATATTCCGGATACATTTCGGAACGGTGATATTCACAAAGTGTATAATTTCCGCTGGCTTCCGTGGTGAGAACTTCAGACAATTTAAGGGATGTTTCATTTTCAAAGTGAAATCTTCCTGTGATGTCGAAAATGTCAGATTTTGTGCGGATTCTGTTCGGAATCGGAATGATATTATCAAAATGGCAGAAATTCCATGAAATTCCCTGAGGCAGGATTTCCAGAGGGGTAATTTCCAGAAGATTGACATTTTCCAGCCTTTCATAATTGGTATAAATTTCAATCCGGTTTTTATTGATGAAAATATCAAAATCTGAGGGGTTCGGGGTGTCGAAATCAATATATTCGTCTGGATTCGTGCGGTAATAATGGCAATACCGGAAAGGGGTGCGCTGGTAAGTTTCCATTTTGTCGGAAACAGAAGCCTCTTTGAAACGGACATTCCAGACAGCACGGTGATTCAGGCGGAGAATGCTTTTCAGTTCCGGATAATTTTCAAGCTGTAAATCAATAGTTTCTGCTTCTTTTTCGCTCATTTCTGCATTGATATCGATTCTGACAAGCCGGCGGAAAAACGGGCTGTAAATCAAGGGAACATCAATATGATTAAATTTAGCAAAATGATTCAGTGCTTCTTCTTCCTCCAATAATTCCATTTCAGGAACAAGCTGATAGGAAAACCGGACAGTTTCTTTTTTCTCCGACTGATAACAGCCGTGAAATTCTTTCTGATACCATGCACTTAACTCCTCATAGGGGCAGTCAAGATAAGCATACAAGGGGCTTTCATCTATGGAAGAGACAAACTGCAAACCTTCCGGAAGGGTTCTGGTTTTGGTTTTGTCCCACATATCCATCAATCCTACTTGAATTTTCCAATTCTTTTTGCGGTTCAGGAAATGTTGCTGTTCAATGCTGCGTGAAATTTCCTGCATTTTTTTGGTTTCATAGTCTGCGAGGGCAGATAATACATCTGTCCATATCTGCGGATTTTCCGTGATGGAAGCATATTTTTTCAGGGTTTCAGTCAATTCATTCTGATGTATCATCAGGTATCACCTCCCATATGTGATTATGCTGACTGAAAATTGATTTTGACAGAGCCGAGACTCATTTCACTGGCTTTCAGTGCGATTGAAGATTTTCCAGATTTCAGATTCATTTCAGATGGTTTCAGCACTGCCGAGGAACTGCCTGTTTTCAGGGCAATGGAATTATCAATTGTGACAGAGCTTGCACCCTGTTTGATGGAGATTTTGCTTTTTTCCATCTGGAAACTGGAGCTGTTGTTTTGGGCTGTGATATTTTCATCCAGCGTGACGGAGCACTGATTTTGTTTGATGATGATTTTATCATTCTTCAACGTGACAGAAGATTTATTTCCATTCTGAATGACAATTGTATCAGTATCGAAAACGGCGGAGCGTTTGTCCTGTTTGACGGTGACAGAATCAGCTTTCAGAATGACAGCACTTTTTTCCGCATTGGAAATAGCAATTTGTTCAGCTGACCATTCTGTAATTTTGTCTGTTTCCATCACCATGAATTTTTTAGCAGGGTCTGTGAAATCCTCCTGAATAGATGCCGTCCGTTCAGAGCCTAACGCCTGACATTTCCCCGAACCAATCAGCAGTTGAACCCTGTCATTTAAATCAGGAAGCATGATGAATCCGTTTTGATGTTCTCCCACATAGGGTGACAGATACGAAACCCAGAAACGATTTTTCTCTTCTCCCACGTCTTCGCATGCGTCAAAATTGACCTGAATTCTGCCTTTTTTGTCATCGTCCTTGTTGTTGGTGACGAGGGCGGTTTCTGTCATAAAATCAGGAATTTGCAGGAGATAATCGGAGTATTCTACTTTCATGACTCCTGTGTAAGTATACACAAGATAATCATGCTCTTCAATTGCCTTCATTTCCGTGATGAAAAATGAGGAACTCATCAAAGCGGATGCATAGGAAGCACTGCCCGAAAACTGCACCATTGACCCAATTGAAATTTTTTGCAGGGTGGAAAAGGAAATCACGGAATTTTCTTTTTGAAAACTACCTTGCAAATCAAATACTGTTTTTGCGTACTCTTCACAGAATGTCAAAGTTTCTTTTTTTTCGCCAAGCTGTCCGATTTTCATGAGGTCATTCATGGGTTCGGGAATGATAACACATTCATGCACGGCGCACACATGCTGAACAAAGGCGAAATCATTGATACTGCAATCCTGTACCCAGATTTCGGGGAGCTGGTTTTCCATCTTTCCGGAATTTCCCTTTATCTGGAATTTTGCAGAGGATACGGACTGATTTTCATTGACATAATCCAGCATTTTTTTGGGGGTTTTGGTGGTATCCTGAAAAATCCGCCTTTTTTCCGGAAAGCGTTCTTCTGCATAGATGGAACTTGAAATGACAGTGACCTGAATTTCGTTGTACATTTCTGCAAAAAAAGCATTCACCTCATACACGATTCCGCTCATCAGAATGCTGTTGTTTTCATCCATGACGTTGACCTTTTTCCGTTCACGAGCCATGGAAATATACTGACTGGTATCTTTCTGCTCAATAGTTGCCTTAAATTGGCAGATACTGTGCTGATTGATTCCAGCAGAAAACTGAAATTCTTCTATTGATAAATCTTCAAATCCGGATACTTTCATAATCAACCTCAGTTCACGGATTTCAGGAATGCAGGAATTCTCCTGCACTCCTGAACCGTTGCTATTTTCATGAAAAATTATTCGTCATCGTCATTGCTGGTGCAGGTGATTTCTTTTCTTGTCCCCAGCTTCTTTTGTGCCATGCTTAATTCAAATGTACGAGGGGAAGTGTCACCGTTTTCAGAGCCGGAAGTTCCGCCGTAAGTTTCGGAATAGTCAATGCAGAAAACTTCGTCAAAATTAAAATGGCGCAGTTCTACTTTGGCATTATTCGCATCATCAATGACAATGATTTCAATGTCACGGTATACGTTAGATGTGGAAATAGCCCATTCTGCAATTTTTTTCAGCATGACATAATTGTTGTCAGTGATATTTCCCTTAAAGGTAAATTCATTTCTGGCACTTACATTCTTTTCTCTGATGTCATTATTCAGGCTGTTTGACATGTAGGTAAATTCTGTAAAAGTTTCGTTGTCCTTTTCGTCTTTCAGGAAAATTTCATCCCCGATTCTCAATGAATACAACATAATATATATCCTCCTTAATCTTCTTCACTCTTCTTGCTGGATACCACGATAGAACGGACTTTCGACAACGCAGCAAATTTGATGCCGACATTGATAGTATTACCAGAATCGTCAATATCCAGTTTTTCGCCCTTGCCAGCTTTCAGAATAGCATTTGCATATTCTGTATTGGGGTTGCTGTTCATCTTTTCCATTCTGCTATTCAGTTCATTGACAGCATTGTTGCAATCTTCCGCAGAAAATTCATTTGTCTTGAAATAATGCCCGATTGCTCTTTCTGTCAGAACAGAATACAGCGGTTTTCCTTCGTTATTGCGGGTATAGTAGAAATAGGTCTTTGTGAGTTTCTTTCCGTTGGCGATTCTGTCATTGGAAGAGAAACAGAAACCAATTTTGTTTTTATTCAGTTCTTCCCTGAAAGAGTCTGTCCAGTTCATGAAGTTTTCCATATTGAAGAATGTCAAAAACTTACTGTATTCTGTTTCTAGCTCAAAACGTGTGCAGGGGTACTTGTCAGAACAGGTATAGCCCTTATTTTCCAGAACGGTTCTATTCTGAGAAGCTGCCATAATACCAGCTGCGACATATGCCGCATCCACATAAACCGCATTGATGGAGAGACGTGTTTCCTCCACAAGATTTTCTCCCTTGTAGCTTTGCGCCTTCATAATGAGACGGTCGGTCTCATATCTGGGAATAACGGTGAAATTAGGATAGCACAGAACAGAATGTTCTTTTTCGGAGAGCTCTCCTACAATGTCTTCATAGCTTTTCAATACTTCGGAATTGAACTTTGCAAAACCTGTCTGTTCGCTTGCCTTGAAATTAAAGAAGGAAACAATACCATATTCTGCCAGCAAGTTCAGCATTCCGACAAAGTTTGTAGAATCGCCTGTGAATCCTTCAGGCTTGTCCCAATCGTCTTCATCCTCATCATCAGAATCAACAAATTCCGTATGTTCTACTGGTGGGAGGATTGCAAACCAAATACGCCTGTCTTCCTTAGCGTTTTCCAGTTCCAGATATTTTCTCAGGTTAGTTTCTGCGTCTTTGGCTTCTTTCAGGGTGCAGTTTGCAATAATTAACGGCTGGGGGGTCTTATTGTCTTTCAGTCCGTCAGTAGCATGGCGGAAATACATTTCCACATCAAGTACTTTCTGAACCAGTGAAATAATAGCAGTATAAAGTCTTTCCTTAGCTTCCTTGTAAATATCCGTCCATTCCCGAAGGCGGTCAGCTTCAGCATAAACAGAGTCTTCGTCCACTTTGGCAAGGGAATAACTGCCCGAGAAACTGTCAAGGAATGCCAACTGCATGGTTTCGCTTTGGTTGATGGTGTCCATTCTGTCAGCGACTTTCTGCATTTCGAGGCGGAGCGGAGAAGACTGAGAATCATTTCCGGAAGTTGTATCACCATCAGAAATTTCCTCTGCTCCCTGATAATCAAGCTTTCCGCTGTCATTCCATACGAACCGCCCACCGGTCAGGAGCTTGGGAGCATCACCAGCAACAGAAGTATTTCCGGAAGTCTGTGTGTCATTTGTGCCGAGCATGGGAATTTGTGTTTCCAGCTTGTCTTCTGAATCAGCAATGGCAAGGGGGAGCATTTCGAAAGCGTCATCCTTATACTTTTCATAGATTTCCTTTTCGAGTTTCATTAAACGCTTTTTATAGGATTTTGCTTCTTCTGTGCGGTGGCGTTCTTCTGCCTGCTGGTATTTTTTCAGAAGGCTTTCAAGCTGTTTTCTCTTCTGTCTTGCCTCGTCAAGGGCTTGCTGAGGGGCGAGCAGTTCATCAATTTTGGTATAGAGGGTATCAAGATTAGATTTACCGTTTTCCGCTTTCATACGGATAAATTCCTGTACCATTTTGTAGAATGCTTCGTCCACGATTTTTTTAGGCTTTGCACCGGGTTTGGGTTCAGAATAGTAACGAAAATCCGGTCTGCCGTCCTTCATTGTCTGTGTCTGATAAATGACAGGTTCGAACCGTTTCAGAAATTCTTCAAAGCTTCTGACTTCGAGCTGATTTTCAACATCCTTTACCAGTCGCTCAATATTGTTGTCATCAAAATTATCATTGATGATGGAAATCAAAGATTCCTTTTCACTGTTGAATTTCTCAAACAAAATTGTGCGGGAAGTCTGGTCAACTGCCTTAGTAAATGTAGTAAATACAAATTTTGATTTTGCCATTCTTTTTCTCCTTTCGTCCGTGACCTGTTCCGGCAATTTAACGGAATGCAGGGCTAATATTTTGGTTAGTGATTGCTTGGGATACATGGGGTTGCCAGTTATCCGCCCCATGATATGATTCAAACCAGCTGGAAATCAATTCCGAACGGTCTGGATTTCTGGATGAGTTCACGGAATGTTTCAGTACAATAAAGTGAATTCGTTTCTTCCTCCATATTCCGGAACAAATCAAGATACCCGATTTTTCGCTCTGAAATCTTGTGAAAATTGTTCATGCACGAAATTCCGGCAGGAAGCAACAGCACATATTGATAATTCCGCCCCTCATAACAAAGGGTAATACCGTTGACAATATGGTAACTTTCCGAACGCTTTTCAATGGTGAAACGGATTTTCTGATAAGTCCGCACCGAAAAAAGCGGTATCAATCCATTGAGATAATAAAAATCCGCTTCTTCGAAATCCGCCGTTTCGGGCAGGGAAATTTTAACAGATTGGGTGGAAAGGAGCTGAAAACAGGAATTTTGACAGGCTTTCTGTTTGGCGGAAAAATAACTCCATACTTCGTCAGGGAGGGTATTTTCTGCTTGGATACGATAAAAATTCATGAATTCACCTCGTTATACTTCAAAAATTTCATAGCCCCTGAATTCAGGGCTTGCAAGGATTTCTTTCAGCGGTTCACGGAAAAAGATTCCATGATTCGAAACACCTGCCAATTTGAAAAGCACTGCATTTCCAATCAAATTTTCATGTACACAAATTTTCTCTTCCCATATTGGCTTAAATCGGGATTTTTCGAAATTCACGCAGTCAATCAGCATCGGGAGTACAATTTGATAGAGCTGTTGTTCCTTGGTGGCAGCGGAAACAATTTTCACGTCACTGACGAAAATATTCGGCTGTAACAGGGGCTGTATTCTCTGGTAAAGCTTTTCCGAAAACAGTGGTACATGGAACGGATACAAGAAATCAGGGAATTCCGTTCCGCCGTTCAGAGAAGATTGTATTTTCATAGGTTCTTTACTCAGCAGGTGAAAATCAGAATTCAGGCAGGGAATGGAAATTGTTTCCAGCTCCTCAAAATCAATCTTGATAAAATCTTCTACAATGGGCATATCACAAATCTGATAAATCATCAAATACCACATTCTTTCTTTCGTTTTGCAATCATCATAGACGGGGAAATATAACGGCTTTCCTGTTCATGCATCAGGACAGCGGAAAACATAGGCTTGATTTGTGCAATAATTTCCCTTGAACTGAGTTTTTTTTCTGCTTTGACATTCGTTTGCAGAATCGGGACAGATTCAGTTTCTCCGGCAGTATCTATGAAATAGCGACCGCCTTCATTGTGGATATAATATATCTTGCATTCAGTCTGGAAAGGTAATTTCCGTTTCGAATATATATCGAAAATGAAGAAATTCCGCACGTTTCTGCAAAATGTTATCAATTCCCCGATATTCTCACGGAAATCATAATCAGCAATGAAACTGTCTTTTTCTGTCAGCTGGATTTCATATTCATTCTTTGCAAGCCGTTCATAGCCATAGAGAAGAAGTTTCCAGCCGTGATTTTGTGGGTGAAAAATCGCACAGATGAATTTTCCTGTCCGTGGGAGCTGATATGTGTAATTTAAAGCCTCTCTGGAAACAAAATAGGGGAAACTTGCTTTCGGGGTGCGGAATGCCTGCAAAAACATCCGGACTTCTTCGGCATAATCATTCATCATATTGATAAATTCCTCAGCGTTTCTTTTTTTCTGCATGGTTTCAGGGTCATCATAGAAACAATCTGCATGACGTTGCAAAAATTGGCTGAGGAGTTTGCTCAGGTTTTCAAGCAGAATATCATTATAGGGTTTCAGGTGCTGTTTTTCATAGGCGGAAAGATAGCGGAATGATTCGCTGTCAATCTGAAAATTATGGTGTCCCAAATGCCATTGTAAGCCTGTCATGGACATGACCTCATAAGCGGAAGCCTGTTTATAAAGCGTACCCTGTTTTCCGAACCCCTGTTCCCGATTGGAGGGGAGGAAAATGCAGTTTTCTTGTGAATTGATGTCGTATCCATAAAAATGCGCCAGTTTGACAAGCTGTTTACATCTTCCAAATGCATCTTTGATACTGATAACATGATGAGCTGCATTCCCCCAAGTGAGCCTTGACTGTTCCTGTAACGGCAAGTCTTTGGCAAGATAATTCTGTTCCATTGAACGGCTGTTTTTCCGGAGGGTGATGGATGCGCCTTCTTTTTCATCCGGATACAATTCAGGCGAGGCTTTCAGGTATTCGCATGCATTCCGATGGGGACAGGATGCAAAGTCACAGCCTGCGTTTTCAGTGTTGGAGGGAGTTTCCTTTTCCAGAATATCGCCAATATCGGAAATATCATTGACATTGTCGATATCCTCAATAACATCAGCAAATTGATTCTGAACCTGTTCAGAATCTTCCTCTGAATTTTCGGAGGTATTTGTTTCTTCAGATTCCTGTTTCGTTTCGCTGGAAGATTCCTGAATGGTGTTTTTGGGG
This sequence comes from Ruminococcus sp. UBA3855, assembly GCA_002392545.1. Lineage (GTDB taxonomy): Bacteria > Bacillota > Clostridia > Oscillospirales > Ruminococcaceae > UBA3855. The sequence continues at coordinate 1,875 of DGHF01000177.1, read as the reverse complement.
GAATTCTGCTTTGTTTCGTCGGAAGTTTCGGAAGAGGGCGTGTCTTCGTCCGTCAGTATATCAGTCCCCATTGCAAGCAGTTCCGCAAGGGATACATCCACCGACGGCACACCCATTTTTTTATTGATGGCAGGCGGATGACAAATGCATGAAATTTTCGTACCCAATGGACAAATCTGTGAAGCCTTATCATTCAGCACCGGAATTCCATTGACTGTAATCGTTGGTTCAATGCCGGAAATCCATACCGGAGACATTATCAGCGTACATGGTGGGGGCGGAGTGGCAGGAGTGGGCGGAATTTTGGAACAGATGCCCATACCTGTCAAAGTTGCAGTATTTGTGAGGACTTTCGCCCCCATATGGGTGATACTTGGTGCAAGGTGCTGGAGAGTGATTGTGCCAGCAAGGAACGGACAGGAGAATTGACAATTGATTTCCGTCAGAATTTTCGCCATAGGTTCACCGCCTTAGTCAAGTGTTACCTTTACAGGGTCTGCAATGTATTCGCCTTTTTCGAGACAATCCGGCAATGCTGCAACAAATTCAATCACAGACGGTTCAAGAATCCGCAAATATACCATTGCATCATCATTGGTTTCGGGTAAACGGCAATGTTTTTTCCGGATGGTGGAAGCATCCAGCGAATTTCCGACCGCTTCGGGCAAATCGGTGTAATAGATTTCAAAATCTTCTTCCATGGCATCGATAAACTCCACCCACTGGCGATAGGGTGTGTCACGGTCAATGACGACTTGAAATTTTTTCCTTGCACTGTATCCGAGATAATAGCGAAATTTAATTTCGTCATTTTCCTTGATTTCGGACTGTACCTTGATACGAGAACCAGCACGGCATTCCACCAGACCAAACGCAACGCCTGTCTTTGCATTCGGAGAAATGGCGGTATATTCACGGTCAGGAAACATTTCTTTTGCTTCCTCACTGCCAAGAGGGGGATAGAGTTTGAAGAAATTAGTTTCTTCTTCATCTTCCAGTTCATCAATAGTTGTCTGAATTTTTTTCCGCTGTTTCCAGAGTCTGGAAAATTCAGCCAATTTTCCAGATAAATTGGTTACACCCCATTCTTCACCAAATTTTGAAAGTCCAATTGTAAAATCACTTTCATTGGTATATCCCATATTTCCACAGAGCCGTTTCATCAATGCCTCACTTCCTGTCAGAAACAAGCCGTTTTCTGCATCTTCATCTAAAAGTGATGCACTTTGGAAAGCACCTCTTAACAATTCAAATTCACTGGAAAGAGTTTCTTTTCGGCTGTCAATTTTCTGGATAGTGGACTTCATTTTTTCAAGTTCTTTCGAATTTTTCAATTCTTCAGAAGTTGCCTTGTTCAGCTTTTCTTTGATAATGGGAGTATATTTCTGCATATATTCATCAAACAGTTCCTTGACGATGGCGGACTTGCTGGAATTTCCTGCAAGGAAAATGAGAACTTTTTCTGCATCCTCTGCGTTTTCAGTTGTGAAAGCATTGGTAAGGGCTTCAAAGAAATTATGCACACCCTGTTCGATTCTGTCATGAATCAGACTTCTGAGTTTTTCCATGTTCAGAACCAATTCCAATGCAAAAGATTCGCCGTTATTTTGACAAAAATCGATTTTCAGCGTATCCTTGTTTTCGAAATCGTCTATACCTTCCCAGAACGGGCGCAAAGCCTCCATGAGTTTTCTGGTGTTGAGTTTTGCATTCTGTCCCTCTATCACGGAAACAAGCTGTTCACTGCCGTGAAACATTGTCCATTCGGGCGGTTTGCTGACACTAATCTGATTTTTCCGGAATTCCGGCTCATTATCCAAGAACAGCTGAAAAGCAAGCAGTTCCAGCAAATTTTCACCGCCAAGCTTTTTGTCA
>DGHF01000194.1 GCA_002392545.1 Ruminococcus sp. UBA3855 | reverse complement strand
TTGCGACGTGAAATCTCAGCACATTTTGCAAAAAGCTAACGCAAAATGCACTGAGGGCGCAACTTTCCCCCAAATCCCCTAGAAAAATTAACTAATAATATACGTTTCAGGCATTTCAAAGGGATTCTGTTTGTATTCGTAGATTCTGAACGGCATCCATGTGACAAGTTCGCCCATGCCCTGAATGGCATTTGCAAAAGCCATCATTTCTGGAAAGGGGTTCAACAGTAATCCGGTTTCATTGTCAAACTCTAATTTTGCATGACGGGAGAGAACGCTTTCCAGATTGTCTTCAAGGTAGCTGTCAAACCAGAAACAGTTTGCATCTCCACCGCCGTCAAGCCCTAAGATTTCATGACCGATAAATTCGCACCCTTCCTGAAAGCGTGGAATTCCGACCTTTTCAAATAAGCCCATTTTCTGTAATTCTGCTAAATAATTGTCAGTCGTTGTGACGGCGACAAGGTGTAAATCTCCGATAAGTTTCAGCAGTCCGAACATTTCCCACGCATCTTCAAAACGCTGGAAACGGCAGTCCACCGACATTCTTTTTTCGAATAATTCGCAGACTTTCTCAAATAATCCGTGAAACTGTTCAGGGTTCATATTAAGCCGTTTCGCATAGGCTTGCTTATATTCCTGAGGGTAATTTGTCCAGAAGCATCCAGTCAAATCGGGATGCTTTTTCCCGACACCCTCGCCAATACTTAATAATTTTTTCTGACGGAGAGAACACCATTCCGGCTTTGGCACTCGTTCGATGATGTAATATCCGATACAAATTTCATACATGATGGACACATCCTTTCACGGGGAATGAGTATATTATAACATATCCGGCGGAAAAATGCAACCTTTTGAAGTTGGCTGAAAATATCCGGAATATTGTTAAAATTCTGTTAAAGTTTACAAAATGGAAAAATTGACGAAAAAATCACAAATTCACTTGCAATTCCGGCGAAAATGTGTTATGATAAATATGGATGAAATATGAACAACTAATGACCGTTTTAAGAACAAAGGAGGAATTTATGCTGTCGGTTGTTTATGGATGTTCCGGCATCCTGATTCATTTTATCATTACAATGATGCTGGCAAATTATGTTTTTTTGATAGCCCCCATGAAAAACCGCTTTCTTGAATGGCTTTACCGTTTAGGGGCGTGTGCGGTTTGTCTGGCGATGTGTGTATTTGTCGGGGCGATACCGTCACTGGCAACGCTGGGGCTTGCGATAGGGGGATATATTTTCTTTACAATGGCAGGGGAGAAACAAAAAAATTATTTTTCGATTTTGCAGTTGTTCCCCATTATGGGGCTGAGTTGCGGACTGATAATGCCCTTGAAACAAATTCCGGTCATATTTTTCAGTCTGGGGGATTTGGCTTCAAAAGTGTATTCGATTTTTCTGTATTCTTTGATTCTGATAGTAATGTTGTTATTTGTGATACGTGGCAGGGAATGGCGGAATGCCTTTCATATGGAGCTGAAAGGTCGTAATCTGGTACAATGGGAAAAAGTATTGCTTTACATTGTCGGGGTGCTGATGTTTCTGTATGCAGGAACGATTGAACGTTATGTACATTCAGAAGACAGCTATTACAGGGAAGTGGCAATGCAGAGTAATTTAATGACCTCTGTCATCTGTCTTGTCATGACTATGACTGTCATTATTCTGATTCTCCAAGGCAACAAGAGCGCACACCTCCGCAGTCAGGTGGTGAAAATGCAGCATGATATTATTATCACCATGGCGGACATTGTCGAAAACCGTGACGAAAACACCGGCGGACATATCAAGCGTACGGCGAAATATGTGGAAATTATTGCTGTCACCCTAAAAGTCGATAATCTTTACAGCAACATCCTCACAGACCAGTATATCACGGATATGATTATTGCTGCACCGCTTCATGATATCGGGAAAATTCACGTTCCGGATTATGTCTTGAAAAAGCAGGGCAGACTGACCGACGAGGAATACACCATCATGAAAGACCACACAACAGCCGGAAAAAAACTTTTGATTCAGGCAGAAAAGACTATGGGAAAATCTTCTTATCTGGATATGGCGATTCAGATGGCGGCTTATCATCATGAATGGTGGAACGGTCGGGGGTATCCGGACGGACTGAAAGGGCAGGACATTCCATTATGTGCGAGAATTATGGCAGTCGCTGACGTATTTGATGCAATTGTCTCACAGCGTTGTTACAAAGGCGCATTGAGCATTGACGAAGCGTATGACATTATCCGTCGTGAAAGCGGGACACATTTTGACCCTGTTGTCGTAGATGCATTTCTGGAAGCCCGTGAGGAAATTACAGAAGTTCTCCATGAATTCCGTGAAAGGGAAGCCGTGACAAGTGAATAAAAAATCAGCAGGACAAACCAAAATGGAATGTCCTGCTGTTTGATTTTATTCGTCATTTTTGGGAGGATTTTCAAGCAGAATGCGGAATTTCTGTTTTTCAACAGGGAGAGCCTCGCCGAATTTATTCCCCGTTACCATGTCGGTATAAGAAGCTTTGAGGGGAATCAATGCATCACAGTCGGAGAAATTCTGTACAAATACAATCTTTCTGCCGTCGTCGCTCTGTCTCCATGTCACGCTGACACCGTTCGGAATTTCGGCATCCATTGCACGTTCAAGCTGTAATTTTTCATCCAGCTGGCGGAATAATTCATCAAATAATGCTTCCGGCGCACAGCCTGCCACGTGCCAAGCGAAACCTTCCCCGAAGGCATTCTTTGTGATAGCCGGACAGCCCTTGTAATAATCTTTTTCAAACGTTGCTACCACGTCGCAGGTTGTCGGGCGGATAACTTCACAAAGCTGTGTCATATCATAAAATAATCTTGTTCTGTCAATGTACCAGCTTGTCCGGTTCTTGTCTCCGTCATAGAGTCCGTCAATTTCTTCTACCCACATACCCATTACATCAGAAAGCTTTTCTTCGGTATCTTCACCGAGGAAACAAAGGTCATTTTGATTGACAACACCGCTGAAAACAGTCGTTACCAGCGTACCGCCGGCACTGACGAACTCACGGAATTTTTTCTGAATGTCGTCACGGAACATATACAGCATCGGGGCAATCACGAGTTTATAGCCGGAAAAATCAGCTGTTTCGTCAACAATATCTGTTGTAATGCCGTTTTTCCAGAAATAGTGGTAAACTCTCTGAATTTCGCCGAAATAGTCAATTCCATCATTCCGAGGTCCTTTTGAAGCATCAATCGCCCATTTATTCTGCACATCAAAGACAATGGCAACTTCCGCAGGGGAATCCGTACCATATACGAAATGTGTCAGTTTCTGGAGCAGTTCGCCGACTTCTGTTACTTCCTTGAAAGTTCTGGTATTATTTGTACCAGCGTGGGAAATCACAGCGGAATGGAACTTTTCAGCACTGCCACGGCTCTGGCGAATCTGGAAATACATACTGGAATCTGCACCATGTGCGACTGCGTTCACAATGGAAAGCACATGCATTCCGGGACGTTTCTGTTTGGAGACAGAATGCCAGTTTGTGGTAGATGGGGTGCATTCCATCAGCAGGAACGGGCTTTTCTTCAAAGAACGCATCATATCATGAGAAAGGCTCTCACACTGTGCAACGGCAATATTTCCCCAAGGTGCGTGCCACATCGGGTAGGAATCCCATGCAATGATATCCAATTCTTTCGCCATCTGAAAATAATCCAATCCGTCAAAATACATCCCCATGAAATTGGTGGTAACAGGAATTTCAGAATTGGCACTCTTGACGGTTTCGATTTCGGATTTCATGAAATCGATGGTTTGCTTTGTTACAAAACGTTTCCAGTCCAGCACAAGCCCCTGAATGGAGTCTTCCCCTTTAGATGACGGCGGTTGAACCTGTTCCCAGTTGGTATAGGTATGTGACCAGAAATGCGCCCACCAGTCATGATTGAGCTGTTCCAGAGAACCGTATTTATCTTGCAAAAATTCACGGAATGCCTTTTTACAGAGTTCACAGTGACATTCTCCGTTGAATTCATTGGAGATATGCCAAGCAATGACAGCTGGATGATTTGCGTAATGTTCCGCTAAGAGTTCATCAATGATTTTGACTCTTTCACGGTAAACCGGCGAAGTATAGCAGTGATTTTCACGACCGCCGAAAAAGTTCCGTGTGCCGTCTTCTGCAACCCGAAGAACTTCCTGATATTTGTCAGCCAGCCAGTGCGGACGTGCGCCCGAAGGTGTCGCCAGTATGACATGGATTCCGGCTTTCCAAAGTCTTTCAATCGTATTATCAAGCCATTCCAGATTGAAAAGGTCTTCCTCCGGCTCAATGTCTGCCCACGAAAAAATACCAAGACTAACACAGTTAATATGAGCTTCTTTCATCAGCTCAATGTCCCGCTCAAGAATTTCCGGATAGTCTTTCCACTGTTCGGGGTTATAGTCACCGCCGTGGAGCATCTGCGGAAATTTCGGAGTCAATGGTGTATGCTTCATGAAGCTTTCCTCCTTTGATGTAAATTCAAAAATAACTCCCTGATTAAGGGTAGAGTATTGACATGATATTCATAACATAAGTATAACCTATTTTCGGCAAATTGTCAAGTCAAAAAGCGATTCTTTCCGTGAAATGGTGAAAAATATCTTAAATTTATCTCTCTTTCTAAAATATTTTAAAAAATTTGCAAGAAAATGTTCATATTTTTGGATGCTTCGGGGTATAAAAATTATGATACCAGAACATTCCCACCGCTGCGAAAATAATAATGATATAGCCCATAATGCTCCATTTGTCCGGAATTTCCCTGAAAAATAAAAATCCCAATGCTGTCGCAAAAATAATCTGTGAATAATCATAAACAGAAATTTCCCTTGCTGGTGCGTAGCAATAAGCGGATGTGATGGAAAACTGTCCTCCGGCGGCGGCAGCTCCTGCGCCTATCAAGGTCAAAATCTGAATCCACGTCATGGGGTGATAGTCCAGTATCAGAAACGGCAACGTCACCAGACACGAAAACCCTGAGAAAAATAATACAATAAATGTCTTGTTGACACCTTTTGTTCCTAAAATTCTCACCATTGCATACGCTGCTCCGGCACAGATTCCTCCGCATAATCCGGCAAATGATGCATGAAATTCTGAAAAATCAAATGACGGTTTCACCACCAGCATCGACCCCAGAAACGCCGTCAATACGGCAATTGCTTCCACTGGCAATAATTTTTCTTTCAGCAGTAACCATGAAAACAGGATGGTAAAAAATGGCGACATTTTATTCAGCATGGATGCATCCGACAAGACAAGGTGGTCAATCGCATAAAAATTACACAAAATTCCTCCCGTCCCCAATATCGAACGCAGTAACAAAAATTTCCCTGCTCCTTTTGGCAATTTCGCCGAACCCTTTTCTTTGATGAATAACCCCACGGCGATAATCAAGGCGACAAAATTCCGGAAGAAACTTTTCTGGATGCTCGGCAAATCTCCCGAAAGCCTGACAAATGCATTCATCAGCGCAAAACAAAACGCTGAACAGATAATTAAAATAATTCCTTTGTATTTCGATTTCATTTCAAAACCTCCTTGACAAACTCAAAATAACCTGCTAAAATAGAAATAAGCCACTAAAAAAAGGAGAGAAAAACTGCATGGAGCGAATTAGTTACCGTGTTGCATTGGGCGGAATCGTGTCGGCATTTTGTCTGGTGGGAATGTTTCTGACAGGGATATTTCCGTTGTTGTATCTGGTATTGCCGATGATTTCGGGGGTATTGTTATTGATAATCGTGGAAGAAGTCGGGACACAATGGGCATGGGTGACATATATCGCCGTGGGGCTGCTTTCATTATTCGTGACGTATGACAAAGAAGCAGCTTTGATATTCATAATGTTTTTCGGGTGTTATCCGATTTTACAAAAATATATCAACCGCATTCAGCCGAAAATCCTCCGTGTGCTGGTGAAGTTGCTGTTTTTCAACGGAAGTATTCTCTGTTACTTTCACCTGAATGTCCGCTTGTTCGGGATGGAAGATTTAATTGAAACTTTTCAGGAATGGGGAAAATACGGCGGAATGATAACGCTGATTGTATTGAATCCGTTTTTCCTGATGTACGACAGCTCTCTGGACGGCTTATGCGAACTTTACAGAATGCGACTGCGCCCCAGAATTTCGGGCAAACACTGACTGCATGAAAATCACCGGCAAAATGAAGCCGGTGATTTGTTGTTATCTGTTTCTTTGATACAATGGTAAATCAATTTCAAAGCGGAAATTGATGTTAATATGCACCAATTGCCCATTCTCAAAGAAAAGGCTGTATAAATCTTCGTTGGTTTCTCTGTCTCTGTACATAAGGGAACTTTCACTTTTGTAGCAGTTATCCTCTCCCAATGCAGAAATAACATCCTCGAAACTGTCATACATCTTGATGCCATTGATGACAAAAGGTTCAACGTCCCTGATATTCTGGCACGTTTCAGGAAACAGGACAATATTATAAATCATAGTTTCGTCATGAGGTTTGACGACCGTTGCATTGGCGAGATATTCCCCTTTGTAGTTCAGCGTGGCAGGAACAAGCTGATTTTTGACGAAAAATTTACTGTAATTGGATAATGAGAAATTTCCCCCAAGATATTCCATAGAAAGGGGATAATTCAGACGACAATCACAGAAATACGTCACGTTCATGATTTCTTCCGTTGTCCAACCGCCTTCGGGCGGAGTGATTGTTACATACCCGATGGGTTCAGTTGCTGTTGTTTCTTCTTGTGTTTGTGGTGGTTCGGTATCGTTCTGAACTGGCGATTGTGAAGAGGTATCCGTTCCACAGTTTACCAGCGAACTGCACAGCATCACTGCAAAAATCACAGACCCAATTTTCCGTTGCATTATTCTGGATATACCAGCTGTTCTACCGTCCAATTTTCCAGAACCTTGCACATATCATCAGCGATTGCATTTGCACCCTTTAAGTCATGCATTTTGTAGTTACCGCATTCAATTCTTTTATTACCCGGAATTTCGCCGTCAAAGTCACGAATGTAGGCAAAGCATTCTTTCACAAGCTGAATCACGTCTGCAGGGGCTAAAGTATCACGCACGAGGAAATAAAATCCCGTCAGGCATCCCATAGGCCCTACATAAACCACTTCATTACTGCGCTCAGAATTTCTTGCATACGTTGCAAAGAGATGTTCGAATGTATGCGCTGATGCAGGTGTCAGATAATCATTTTCGGGATTGTTGGGCTTTTTCATGCGGATGTCATAGGTCACAACGTCGCCGTCAATTCGGGAAGTATACATTCCTTTTCCCAAAACATCATGATTGATAGTAAAACTTTGAATTTTCTCCATGGTTCATTCTCCTTTTTGATTGTTACACAAAACAGATAGGTTTACTGTTATATTGTACTACTTTTTTACCGAAATGTCAAGGGCAGGGAAAAGATTTTTCTTTCAGCCCCTTGACAAATCCGTGAAAATGTGCTATCATATATATGAACACAGCAAAGACGCTGACGGCTATTAAATGCCCTCAGTGTCTTTTTGTTTATCTATCGACAGTTCCTAAACCCCTATACACACACGGAAAGACCGCCTTTTTCGGAGGGCGGTTTTTTCGTTTTCAATAAAATATGAATTTTTCATGAAATTTATGAATTTTTTGTAAATGTTTGCAAAATATCCGCAATTTTTGACTTCTCATCCGTCATACATAGCAAAGGAACAAATTTGACCGCCTACCCCACGAAAGAAAGGTGGTTCCCATGAAGTAAATCAATCATGAATCAAAATTAAATCTGATAATTTGAAGGAGGTTTTACTATGAAAAAAAGATTGAATGCGATTATTGCAGTATTGTTGAGCGTAGCTTGTCTGCCAGTTGCGCCGTTGGGTGCGAATGCAATGGTACAGCCAAATGACTGGTATGATGTGAGCAGTGAGGGAATTGTGTATTTTCTCGGCAAGGACATTGTAGAAGAAGATATGTTGCCCCCATTGGGTGAGACCATGATTGAAAGCTATTTCCTCCAAAGTGCCATGAATGAAAATCCCTCT
>DGHF01000198.1 GCA_002392545.1 Ruminococcus sp. UBA3855 | reverse complement strand
GTTTTCTTGCTAATCTTTGATAAAGGGGTATGGGAGAATTCTTGTAAAAAATTGGCTTGAATTCAAGAAAGTCAATTTTTTGCAAGTCTCTAAAATTCCCCATTTTAGATAGGGCATTTTTCCCCAATCCCCTTTAATTTAACTTAAAAATTCCCAGAAGTATCTTCTTCCAGCTTGAAAGTAATTTCGAAATATCTCACTCTGCCATTCTCAAAGCGTGCACAGGATGCCGTCACAATGTCACCGCCCTTGCAACCGTCAAGCGCACTTTGAACATCGTCATAGTCAGCAACATCATGACCGTTCATAGACAGGATGAAATCACCTGACTGCAATTCAGTGTTGTGAATGTCGCATTCCTCAGCGACAGAGGAAATCCAGATACTTTTCCTGAGTTCTTCCGGCATGGGCATTCCGTAGGTTTCCTGAAATTCCTCACGGACAGCCTCTGTGTCAGAAGCGGAAAGAACAATTCCAATCCGAAAACGGTTGGAAACATACCCTTGTTCCATCAGGTCTGTAATGATGGGTAATGCCTGATTGATGCTGATAGCAAACCCAAGCCCCTCATAGGCATTCGAACTCATGAAACTGGATGCATATTTTGAAGACGTAATTCCGATAACCTGACCATACATATTCACCAACGCACCGCCGGAATTTCCGGGGCTGATGGCTGCATCTGTCTGAATGCATTCCATTTTGAAACCTGTCTTACTGCTTCCGGCACGGACTTCACGACCGATTGCAGAAACAATCCCTCTTGTAACAGTATTCGCCAATCCTGCCGGATTACCAATTGCAACAACATCATCACCAACATGAACCTCGCCGGAATCTCCCAATGTTGCCGGAGTAAGGTCATCAGAATCAATTTTCAGGATTGCGAGGTCAGTTTTATTGTCACTGCCGATTAACTCCGCATTGCATTCTGTTTCGTCGCTGAGTGTGACAGAGAATGAAACTCCCTCACTCACCACATGGGCATTCGTGACAATATAGCCGTCTTCGGAAAGGATAATTCCCGAACCTGAACCGGCAAAACTGGAAACTTCTTGATTGCCTGAACCATAGGTGTATACCATCACAATGGACGGTGAAACCATTTCTGAAACCCCTCTGACAGTATATTCTCCGTTAGCACTGACATTCTCATCTTCCGGATTCAGTTCGGGCTTTGGCTGGACATTCAGATTGACGGTTACACTGTGACCGGAACTGACATTTTCCGCCCCTCCGATTGCCCCCCTGATGAGGTCAGACCCCATGCAGTACACACAAAGCAGAAATACCAATATCGCAAGTACGACAGAAGCAAAATAAATTTTCCTGTTCATGGTATTGACTTCGGGGGCTGGGGGGGTAGTATCATAAAGCTGACCCTGCGGTAGAGATTGTCCCACAGGTGCGGAAGGGTCGTTGTAAAATGCGCCCTGATTCTGATTTTGCGGAAGATTGTTGTAAAAATTTTCCTGTTCAGGCTGGTTAGAATCTCCGGAAGGTTTCGGGGGTTCGTAAAAATCTCTGTAATCCATAAATTTCAGTTCCTCCTTATGCGCCATTGACAGGAATCTGCACTTCAAAAGCGGTATATTCGCCCTTGACACTCTTTACAACGATATGTCCGCCATGCAGGTGTACAATTTTTCTTGCAATGGAAAGACCAAGCCCAAGACCAGTTTTATCCTGACTGCGTGAAGTATCGGTTTTGTAGAAGCGGTCAAAAATTTTCGGGAGTTCGTTGTCCGCAAGTCCCTCACCGGTATTTTTCACCATGATGTAAGCTTTTCCGTTTTCTTCATGAACGGAAAAGCTGATAATTCCGCCTTCGTTCACGAATTTGACAGCATTTTCAATCAAATTGTATAATACTTGAAACATTAAATCCTTATCGGCTTTCACCATCAGGGAAATATCTTCCAGCCCCTCTACATCAACATTTTTATTGGTGATACGCTTTTCGAACATCAATACCGTTCGGATTAACAGCTGTGCAATGTCCAGATTTTCAAATCTTATCTGCATTTCACCAGATTCAAATTTTGTGAGGTTCAGCATAGAATTGACCAGCGTTTTCAGGCGGTGAATTTCATCATCAATAATTTTGATGTATTTTTTATGCTGTTCCGGTGGGATTGTGCCGTCAAGAATGCCGTCCGCAAATCCGCCGATTGTCGTCATAGGGGTACGCAGTTCATGGGAGACATTCGCCACGAAATTCCGCCTTGTGTTTTCGTTCTGTTCGATAAATTCCGCCATCCGGTTCAAAGTACACCCCAAAGCATACAGCGAAGCCTGTTCGGGAAGAGAGACACGGGCGGAAAATTCCCCCTCTGCATACTGTCCGGCGACCTGCGTAATTTCTTCAAACTGCTTGTCAAGCTGTCCTGCACCTAACCGGAATAATACCATAAATACCAGAATCGAAATCAGCAGACAAACCACCAGATTTCTCACCAGCATGATGGTGTAATCTGTCAGGGAACTTGCATCCGTCACCGCCCCAAGGTAAAACTGCAATCTGACTGTTTCCTGCATTTCCTGTTCTTCGGGATTGTCAGTGCTCGTATCAGTAGAAATTTTATTTTCTTCCAAAGAAAAAGGAATCACACAGCATAACTGCGGGTCAACTGCATCATTGGTATAATACCCGATTTCGCTGTAATCATCCGTCACTAAATGCGCCCTGACCGCCGGAGTGGCAAGATAAGGAACTTCACTTTCAGAATAAGTACCGTAAATCATACCACCGCCTTTTTCATAGAGAATCAGCCCGTGTAAATTACATTCCTTTTTGGTCGTCTGCATTAGTTCCCGAACAGCATCAAAATCGAAATTCCGCCATTCTTCGCCCTCGGGTGTATCTTTTTGATGGGTATAGGTGGCGGAAATATTGGAAGCCAGCGTTTCACAGCTTTGACGGAGTGCATTTTTTTCGGTGTCTGCGAAAGAAGTCACTGCACTGCAAACCATGACAACCCCTGTAATCAGGATACCAGTAAACAACAACAGCCCCGATAATTTCAGGTATCCCTGTGAAAGGCTGTTGTTTTTCTTCTGTTTTGATTTCATAGATTATTCTTCATCTGCCTCGAATTTATAGCCCACGCCCCAGACGGTCTTCAATGCCCAGTGGGGTGATACGTCCGCCAGTTTCTCACGCAGTCTTTTGACATGGACATCAATGGTTCTGGAATCGCCGTAATACTCAAAGCCCCACACTTCGTCAAGAAGCTGGTCACGGGTATAAACATGATTGGGATTGGATGCCAGATAATACAGCAGTTCCAATTCCTTGGGCGGTGTGTCAAGAACCTTTCCGTTCACACGCAGTTCATAGCGTGTCTTATTGACAACTAACCCATCATAGCGGACTTCCTGATTGACTTCCTGTTCTGTTGTGGCAACGCCCATTCTTCTGGAAACAGCACGGATTCTTGCAATGACTTCACGAGGGTCAAAGGGCTTTGCAATGTAATCATCTGCACCCAGTTCCAGCCCCACAACCTTGTCAGTGGTTTCACTCTTTGCGGAAATCATAATAATTGGTACATCAGAATCTTTGCGGATTTCCTTGCATACTCCACGACCATCCAGAGAGGGAAGCATATAATCCAGCAGTACAATGTCCGGCTTCAATGCCTTGAACTTATTGACTGCCTCTTTTCCGTCATTCGAGATAATCACGGAATACCCTGCATCTTCCAGATATAACCGGAGCAAATCGCAGATGTTCTGGTCATCATCAACAACTAATATTTTATCAAATGCCATAATAAACGACCCCTTTCATTTGGCTCATTCAGCAGAAAAACCAATTCAGTCCTTCACAATGTAAAAATAGTGAAAGATACTCATAATAATTATACATGATTTATCCACAAATTATATGAACAATTTGTTAATGAAATATGAATATTTTGTAAAATCAAAGTGTTCTCTGTTTACCTATGCAATTTTCTTGACAGTTCGGAAATTTTTGTGCTATAATAATAAAAGACTGACCGGAATGGGGGATTTTCATGTGTGATTCTACAAATCCGTGAAAAATGGCTTTTATTCTGCATTTTTGGGTTACATTGTGAATAGTGTACAAATTCAGGAACATTTTTTTGAAAAATTAAGTTTGAAGATTTTCCGGAAAACCATTGACAAAAAAATAACAATGTGGTAGAATAAAATTACAGGCAGAGAAAACCCCTGCCACAGTCAAACGATGACAGGTCATTCAACAAATATGTGAGATAGGAGAGTTTCATTTATGAGCGAAGCAAATAACAACACTGCTGTTGATATTGTGGACGGCATGGAATCTCTGGAAGTAAGACTTCAGCAGATTCGTGAAGCACAGGCAAAGTTTGCCACTTACACACAAGAGCAGGTAGATGCAATTTTCAGAGCTGCGGCAATCGCTGCCAATCATGCGAGAATTCCGCTTGCAAAGCAGGCTGTCGCTGAAACTGGCATGGGCATTGTAGAAGATAAGGTTATCAAGAATAACTATGCCGCTGAGCATATTTACAATGCTTATAAGAACGTGAAAACTTGCGGTGTTCTGGAGGAAGACAAGGAATTTGGTGTCACAAAGATTGCCGAGCCAATCGGTGTCATTGCCGCTGTTATCCCCACCACAAACCCCACATCCACTGCTATTTTCAAGTGCCTGCTTGCACTGAAAACAAGAAACGGCATTATTATTTCCCCTCACCCGAGAGCAAAGGGATGCACCATTGCAGCTGCTAAAATTGTACTGGAAGCCGCTGTGAAGGCCGGCGCACCGGAGGGAATTATCGGCTGGATTGATGTGCCGTCTCTGGAGATGACAAATGCCATCATGAAGGAAGCAGATATTATTCTGGCGACTGGTGGCCCTGGTATGGTAAAAGCTGCATATTCTTCCGGTACTCCGGCTCTGGGCGTTGGTGCTGGTAATGCATCCGCAGTCATTGACAGTTCCGCAGATATTATCAATGCGGTCAATTCTATCATCCATTCCAAGACTTTCGACAATGGTATGATTTGTGCAACAGAACAGACCATTATTGCTGTCGCTGATGTGTATGATGCTGTCAAGGCGGAACTCATCAAGAGAGGCTGCTATTTCCTGAATGATGAAGAAAAAGACAAGATTCGCAATACTATGTTAATCAATGGCGCACTGAATGCGAAAATTGTTGGTCAGAGACCTGTCACCATTGCAAAAATGGCTGGTTTCGACATTCCGGATGATGTGAAAGTTATCATCGGCGAAGCAACAAGCACAGGCGTGGAAGAAGCTTTCGCTCATGAAAAACTGACTACCATTCTCGGTATGTACAAGGCTGAATCTTTTGAACAGGCTATGCAGATGGCTGATGAACTTCTGAGAAATGCCGGCGGTCTCGGTCATACTTCTTCTTTGTGGATTGACAACAACAGCAAGGAAGGCAGAGAAAAGCTCATGAAGTTCTCTGACAAGATGAAGACTTGCAGAATTTTAGTTAATACTCCCTCTTCTCTGGGTGGTATCGGCGACCTCTATAACTTCAAATTCCCACCCTCTTTGACATTGGGCTGTGGTTCTTGGGGCGGGAACTCCGTTTCTGAAAACGTAGGTGTCAAGCACCTGATTAACATCAAGACCGTTGCAGAGAGAAGAGAAAATATGCTCTGGTTCAGAACACCTGAAAAGGTTTACTTCAAGAAGGGCTGTCTCCCTGTTGCACTGGACGAACTCAAGAACGTCATGGGTAAGAAGAGATGCTTCTTAGTAACTGACTCTTTCCTGTATAAAAACGGCTTCACAAAGGTTATCACTGACAAGCTCGTTGAAATGGGAATTGCTTATACAGTATTCTCTGACGTTGAACCCGACCCGACATTGCTTTCCGCACAGAAGGGCGCAGAAGCTATGCGCAAGTTTGAACCTGACTGCATTATTGCCCTCGGCGGTGGTTCTGCAATGGATGCTGGTAAAATTATGTGGGTACTTTATGAACATCCGGAAGCTGACTTCCTTGATATGGCAATGAGATTCATTGACATTCGTAAGAGAGTTTACACCTTCCCGCACATGGGCGACAAGGCATATTTCATTGCTGTTCCGACTTCTTCCGGTACTGGTTCGGAAGTAACACCTTTCGCAGTTATCACCGACCAAGAAACCGGTCATAAGTATCCGCTGGCTGACTATGAACTGTTGCCTGATATGGCTATCATTGATACTGATTTGATGATGAGCGCACCGAAGGGCTTGACCTCTGCATCCGGTATTGATGCCATGACTCACGCTCTGGAAGCATATGCATCTGTAATGGCAACTGATTATACAGATGGTCTTGCTATCCGTGCAATGCAGTTAATTTTCCAGTACCTGCCGACTGCTTACAACGACGGCACAAATGTGTATGCCCGTGAGAAGATGGCAACCGCTTCCACAATGGCTGGTATGGCTTTCGCTAATGCATTCTTGGGTGTATGCCACTCTATGGCACATAAGCTGGGCGCATATCATCACCTGCCCCATGGTGTCGCAAATGCACTGCTTATCACTTCCGTGATGCGTTATAATGCATCTGAAAAGCCGAGAAAGATGGGCACTTTCTCACAGTATCAGTATCCGCACACATTGGAGCGTTACTGCGAATGCGCTAGGGCTTGCGGTGTGACTGGTGCAAATGATGAAGAAGTTTTCGAAAACTTCATTGCAAAACTCGAAGAACTGAAAGAAGCTATCGGCATTAAGAAGACTATCAAGGAATACGGCGTTGATGAAAAGGTCTTCCTCGAAAAGCTTGACCAGATGTCTGAAGATGCTTTCGACGACCAGTGCACAGGTGCTAACCCAAGATACCCCCTCATTAAGGAAATCAAGGAAATGTACCTGAATAACTACTACGGTGAAGGCAACGTTCCGGAAGGTCTGCTTGACTGATTTTGAATTGCAGAGAAAAGGCAGGGGCTTTCCCTTGCCTGACCTCTGATAGACAAGGAGATTTTATCATGTTAAAATTCCGTACTCCTGACAAGGTTTATTTCAAAAAAGGCTGTCTTCCGGTTGCGCTGAATGAATTAAAATATGAGCTGAAAAAAAGCCGTGCATTGATTGTGACAGATTCCAACCTTTACCGGAATGGTTATGTTGATATTTTAACGAATCTGCTCAATGAAATAGGTGTTTCCTACTCCGTATTTTCTGATAGCTGTGCTTTGATTCTCACAAGTAACCCCCCCGAAAATGGTTACTCTGCCATTGATGAAATAGAAGGTTGCTATGTTTCTGATAGTGCGAAACCGAACCTGTTCACGGTTCAGGCTGGTGCTGGAATCGC
>DGHF01000134.1 GCA_002392545.1 Ruminococcus sp. UBA3855 | reverse complement strand
GGTTTTATTTTGAAGAAGAAGGAATTCAAAGACCTTGAATTTATTGAAGGCGGAGTATGTGCAGCACAGGGCTTTTTAGCGAACGGAGTACACTGCGGATTGAAAGCAGGGGGCGACCCGAACAAGAATGACCTTGCCATGATTTATGCAAAAGTACCATGTGCAGCAGCGGCAATGTACACCACGAACAAAGTACAGGGCGCACCGATTCAGGTAACGAAAGCGCACTTGAAAGACGGCACAGCGAGGGCGGTAATTGTCAATTCCGTCAATGCGAACACCTGCAACGCAGATGGCGTGGAGAAGGCGGAAAAGATGTGTGAACTGACAGCGAACGCATTAGGCTTGAAGCCGGAAGATGTAATAGTAGCCTCCACCGGAGTAATTGGGCAGATTTTACCGATTGAGCCAATTATACAGGGGATGACCCCACTGGTAGAGGGATTGAGCGAGACAGGCAACAAAGAAGCCGTGAATGCTATCATGACAACGGACACGAGACAAAAGGAAGTAGCAGTAGAATTCAAAGCAGGGGAGAGGACGTGCCGGCTTGGTGGAATGCTGAAAGGCAGTGGCATGATTCATCCGAACATGGCAACGACCTTGACATTTTTAACGACAGACTGCGACATTGATTCAGCATTGTTGAAAGAAGCCCTTCGGGAAGTAGTCGGGGTAACATTGAACCGTGTGAGCGTAGACGGAGACACGTCGACGAATGACATGGTATGCATTTTAGCCAACGGCGCAGCCGGAAACCCGAAAATCACGAAAGAGAATGAAGACTATGAAAATTTCCGTGATGCATTGTATGCAGTGCTGATGAATCTGGCACGGATGATGGCGAGAGACGGCGAAGGGGCAACGAAGTTAATTGAATGCCTCTGTGACGGCGCACCGGACGACAGAACAGCGGAAATTGTAGCGAAGTCTGTAATCACGTCGAGCCTGTTCAAAGCAGCGATTTTTGGAGAAGATGCAAACTGGGGAAGAATCTTGTGTGCCGTAGGTTATGCACCGGCAGAATTTGATATTCAGCAAGTAGATGTAACCATCAGTTCGGAAAAGGGCGTAATCATTGTCTGTGAAGATGGGGCAGGAGTGGAATTTTCGGAAGAGAAGGCAAAAGAAATTTTGTCAGAAGAAGAAATTCGGGTTCATGTATCCATTGGCAAGGGTGAAGGCGCAGCAGTTGCATGGGGCTGTGATTTGACGTATGATTATGTCAGAATCAACGGCGATTACCGCAGTTAGGGAGGGCTTGAAATGGGAAATAATATTTCAAATGAAGTCCGTGCAAAAGTGTTAAATGATGCATTGCCGTATATCCAGAAATACCATGATAAGATAGTAGTAGTAAAATATGGCGGTAACGCAATGACGAACGAGACCTTGAAACAAGCGGTAATGAGTGACATTGTGCTGTTGACGCTGGTAGGTGTCAAGGTGGTATTGGTGCATGGTGGCGGACCTGAAATCAACGACATGTTGAAGAAGCTGAACATCGAAAGCAAGTTCATCAACGGTTTACGCTACACAGATGAAGCCACAGTGGACGTAGTGAAGATGGTATTAGCCGGAAAGGTGAATAAAGAGCTTGTTTCATTGTTGGGGCAGAATGGCGGTAGTGCAGTAGGTTTGTGCGGACTTGATGAAAAAATGTTGATAGCAGAGCGCACCTATGGCGCAAACGGCGAAGATTTAGGTTTTGTGGGGAACATCACCAAAGTAAATGCGAAGCCCATCAAGGATGCAATTGCAAACAACGTGATACCAGTCATAGCCACAGTAGCGAGCGACGAAAACGGACAGACATATAATGTCAACGCAGACACCGCAGCCGCAAGAATCGCAGCCGAATTGGGCGCAGAGAATCTGATTTTATTGACGGACATTGCAGGGTTATTGAAGGACAAAGACGACCCGTCAACCTTGATACCGGAATTGAATGTCAGTGAAGTTCCCTTCATGAAAAAGAGGGGGATTATTTCAGGCGGAATGATACCCAAGATTGATTGCTGTGTAGAAGCTGTCAGACGAGGGGTCAAGAAGACAGTCATCATTGATGGCAGAGTACCGCATTCCATTTTAATTGAAATTCTTTCAAACGAAGGAATTGGAACGATGTTCAGATGATATTTTTTTTAGAAGCCGTGCCAATTGTGATAGCATTGATATGCATAGGATTGGCATATCTTCCGGAACGTCGTGGAAAGGTAAAGAACCCAGTTTACACAGAGGGGGAAATCATAGGAAAAAACGTTCAGAGAGTCCAGCGGAATAAGTCAGAATTGGAAGCATTTGCACCGATTTGTCGTTACAAGGCAGGGGAAAGGGAAATCACCGCAACGAGCCGTGAATTCCGTCCTGACTGGCAGTATTCGTATCTGAACGGACAGCAGGTAAAAATATGCTATGACAAACAGCAGCCGGAAATATTTGAGATTTGCGGAAACGGCAGTGAATGGCGGAAAGGCGTATTATTGACCGCCGGAATCGGAACATTGGTTGCATACATTGTTTTATTATTGCAATATCATGAGTGAAAAAGGAGTAGAGTTTATGAGTACCATAGAGCAGACAGATGAACACATCATGCATACATACGTACGGAATGCGCTGGTGTTAGACCATGGAAACGGCGCAACCTGTCAGGATGCAGACGGAAAAACATACATAGATTTTGGGAGTGGAATCGGCACGACATCCCTCGGATTCTGCAATGATGCATGGGCAGAGGCAGTATGTGCGCAGGTTCGCACGATTCAGCACACCTCTAACTTATTTTATCAACAGCCACAAGCGACCCTTGCAGAGAAGCTTTGTGGAATGACAGGTTATTCGAAAGTATTTTTTGGCAACAGCGGAGCAGAAGCGAACGAATGCGCTATCAAAATCGCAAGAAAGTACAGCTTTGACAAATACGGCGAAAACCGGAATACCATCATTACGCTTGTGAACTCATTCCATGGGCGGACGATAGCGACATTATCCGCAACAGGGCAGGACGTATTCCACAATTATTTCTTCCCGTTTGTGGGGGGCTTCCGTTATGCAAAAGCGAACGACATTTCGGGACTGCATGACATGATAGATGAAACCGTGTGCGCCATCATGATTGAATACGTACAGGGCGAAGGCGGAGTCATGGCAATTGACAAGGCGTTTGCAGAAGAAATCCGGAAAATCTGCACCGAAAAGGACATCCTGATGATAGCAGACGAAGTGCAGACTGGAGTAGGCAGAACCGGAAAATTCCTTGCAGGGGAGCACTACGGAATCAAGGCAGATGTAACAACCTTAGCGAAGGGCATTGGTGGTGGCTTGCCGATAGGCATTTGCATGGCAAACGAAAAATGTGCCGACGTACTGGACGCAGGGGCGCACGGCTCGACATTCGGGGGGAATCCCGTCGTATGTGCCGGAGCGGTGAAAGTTCTGGAGACACTGGAAGCAGAAGGCATGATGGAGAGCATCATGGAAAAGAGCAACTACATCCGTGAAAAGCTGACCGCCTTGGAAGAAGTAGCAGAAGTTTCGGGCTTAGGCATGATGATAGGCATTTCCCTGAAGACGAAAAAAGCCCCCGACGTTCTGAAAGCCTGCATAGAAAAGGGCTTGCTGGTACTCACCGCCAAAGACCGTGTAAGGCTGTTGCCGCCCTTAACCATCAGCATGGAGGAACTGAAAAAGGGAACTGAAATTCTTTGCAGTGTACTGGAGGGATGAAAATGGAGCTGGTAGTATTACCGACAGGGTCAGGAAAGTATAACATCATTGACACAAAGGACAGAAAAGTATATTCCGTAACAAAAAAGCGTAGATTAGTTGGAAATCCGATTACAACGCTCCATGATGCGAGTGGATATGCACTGTATTCAATGGTGCGCACAGAATCGGGAAAAAAGCCAGCATTCCATATCTTTTTGAATGGCAGAATTGTTTTGCGTGTACAGTGCAAATCAATGTTTTTAAGCCCCTGCATTGCCTTTGATGGGGATGACCACGCCTTTGAACTGCGTGGCGAGCAGGTAAATCATTTTGAAATCTGTCGTGATGCGCAGCCGATTGGTCTCCTTGACACTGAAATCCAGACAAACGGCGAACCAAAGTATAGAATCACAATTGAACAAAAATATTTTGATGATTTCTTTCCGCTTTTCGCAGTAGTGGTTGACAAATGCTATGGTACAGGTGTAAAATAAAATTTATCCTAGGAGGAAAAAATGAAACATTTATTGAAAATGCTGGATTTAACCCAGCAGGAAATTTTTGACATTCTGAATTTGGCAGACAAGCTCAAGTATCAGACAAAGCACGGCATTCCCCACCCGATTTTGCAGGGCAAGACATTGGGAATGATTTTTCAGAAAGCATCTACAAGAACAAGAGTTTCATTTGAAACAGGTATGTATCAATTGGGCGGTTATCCGTTGTTCCTGTCAGCGAATGACTTGCAGATTGGACGTGGCGAACCGGTGCAGGATACAGCAAGAGTATTGTCACGTTATCTGGACGGTATCATGATTCGCACTTTTGCACAGAAAGAAGTGGAAGATTTGGCGGAATATGGCACAATTCCGATTATTAACGGATTGACCGATTTCTGTCATCCTTGCCAAGTATTAGCAGATTTATTAACAATTCGTGAAAAGAAAGATTCATTTGATGGGTTGAAAATGTGCTACATTGGTGATGGAAATAATATGGCGAACTCCCTCATTGTCGGCGGTCTGAAAGTCGGCATGGAGGTTTCCGTAGCGTGTCCGGATGATTACCAGCCGGATGCCAAGGTCATGGAATTTGCAAAGGGTTATGATTGTTTCAGCATCACCAACAGCCCCATAGAAGCCGCTGTGAATGCCGATGTAATCTTGACGGATGTATGGTCATCGATGGGCATGGAAGCCGAAATTGAGAAGCGGAAGATTGCATTCAAGGGCTATCAGGTGAATGATGAAATTATGTCCGCTGCTCATGCGGATGCAATGGTAATGCATTGTTTGCCGGCGCACCGTGGCGAGGAAATCACAGAAAAGGTATTTGAAGCCCATGCACAGGAAATTTTTGACGAGGCAGAAAATAGACTTCACGCACAGAAAGCCGTTATGGTAAAATTGATGGCAGACCCCGAATAATAAACAAATCAAATAATAAATTTAATAATAAATAAATAAATAAATAAATAAATAAAGCTGTTGTGCCGTTTTGGGCACAACAGCTTTTTTCAAGATTCCTCATCATCATAATAAAAAAGTTCAGCAGGAGTGCAATGCAAAGCATGACAAATTTTATCAAGAATATAACTGTCGTAACGTACTATTTTGTTTTTATAGTAGCCATCAATAGTTTGGTATTTAATTCCAGTTTGTTGAGCAAGCCAATATCTGGTAAGGTTCTTTTCTTCCAGTAATTCAGCAATTCTTAATGTAATCATAATATATCCTCCTTTAAGTATACATAATTACCAGTATATATTTAATATAACGAAAATATTTTTACTTGACAATTTACTTTTTATAGTATATACTGATATTAGTATATAAACGAGAGGAGAAATATCATGCCAGATTATAAGGAATTATTCTACCAATCCCAAGCTCAACTTGCAGACATAGCGGAAAAGTTGAGGGAGTTGTCAGATGAAATCTATCATAAGATGGAGTGCGCAGAAGAAGAAGAAGAAATTTTGTCAGAGGAAGAAAATTAAAAAAGGGGGTATGGGGGAAGTTGCGCCCTCAGTGCGATTTGCGTTAGCTTTTTGCAAGGGCAATTTTTCCCCATTTAGAATATATAAAATTTGCACAAAAAGATGCAAAATTCTTGAAATTTCTTTTACTTGACAAAATGAAAAAAACGTGGTATAATAATAAAGCTGTCGGACGAGAGGACATCACGAAAGACAGCCCACAAAAATCAATCAAAAGTTTTTTGAAAAAAGTTTGAAAAAAGACTTGACAAATTCAAAAAAGTGTGGTATAATAAATGAGTTCGCTGATGAGCCGGACGGGAGTTATCGAGCACAGAGCGG
>DGHF01000021.1 GCA_002392545.1 Ruminococcus sp. UBA3855 | reverse complement strand
AACTGTCCGAGAAAACTACATGAGGGTTTTCCTCCTGCATGATGCTCCTGTCTGTTCCCTGTGAGAGTTCAAACAGCATCTGATAGTGTTCATTTTCGATTTTTGGAAGCCGAATATTCGCAGTACCGCCGATTTTCTCGCAGATAGTGTAAATCCATTCCATGAGGTTGGTGTAACTGACCTGCAATTTCGTGGTCTGTTCCCAGCATTCACCGCTGACTTCTCCGAGAGAAAGTCTCGGTATTCTGCGGTTATCATCATTCATGCAATTCTGTGAAACGACAGAGTGAACAATATCACTATATTTTTTCGGTGAAGTCGCTGAATATGTCGGATAGATAATTCTACGTTCAAGCAGACACATCAGGAATCTTCCTGAAACAGTCAGATAATCGCCGTTCTCAGCATCTGTGTCAATCTTGACAGACTCGATAATGCCGAAATGCTCCCTGTCATCATCTCTGCCGANNGCATCTGTATCTATTTTGACAGATTCGATAATTCCAAAGTGTTCTTTGTCATCATCTCTGCCAATAATTCTGCCAGTCCGGAAAATTTCGATATTTTGCGGATTTGCCACAATGTACACTTCAAATGCTCCGCATTGATAACACTCTATATCCCACAAAAGAGATGAAAAACTGTCGCAGACAGCTTCCAGTGTTATCGATATGGAATCGGCATCAGCCGTCATTTTATAAACTTCAATTTGCATAATTACACTCCTAAATAGGCGTTAGTGTGTTCAATACGGACTTTCAGGTTTTTCAGTCCGTCAGCCGCACGAAGATAAAAACGGTTTGTTCCCTCCCTCAATGGCAGCCATGATACCTTCGATACCGTTAATCATGTCATCAGCTTTCCAGCCAGCCATCGCCATGTACTCAAATGCCTGACCTGCTTCACTTGCGGAGTATTTCGTCTGACTGCCCATCTCACGAGCCTTTGCACGGATGATGTTCATTGCCGTTTCGGTGGAGTCTGCCCCTTCCTCAAAAGCAAGCCCCATTTCTTCGGCACTCTCCACGATAGCAGGCAAATCCTCATCAGCGACCTTGCCGGAAATCGCTCCGACTTTGGACATTTCGGCATCAAATTCCGCACCTGTTTTGACAGCGAGCGTTCCCAGACCTGCGACAGCACCAGTGACAGGCATCAGCTTTTCACCAACACCAGAGATTTTATCGCCGACTTCCTGCATCTTTTCACCGACAGCGGACATTTTGGAAAGAGCCACGCTGGAATTATTCGCTTCCTGCTGTAAATTCCGGAGTTCCTGTTCAGTTTCGATGATTTCACGCTGTAAGGCATCGTACTGTTCAGGACTGATTGGATTACCAAATTCGTCAGAGACATCTTTTGCAGACTGTTTCAGGGCTTTCAGTTCATCGGAAGTAGACTTGATTTCATTTTGCAGTTGGTCGTACTTTTCCTGTGAAATTTCGCCTTTTGCAAGCTGTTCGTCAGCCGTTTTTGACTGTTCTTTCAGGTCATGCAGTTTGGTTTCCGTTTCGCCGATTTTCTGCTTGATAGGGTCATATTTTTCTTTCCACGCATCATAATTATCTCGTGTCTGAGCCGCCTGTTCGCTTGCTCTTTTGAGCGTTGCAAGTTTATCGCTTGTGGAGGTGACAGCATCAGCAAGAAGCCTCTGTTTCTGAGAAAGCAGTTCTGTATTTGTCGGGTCGAGTTTGAGCAGACGCTCTACGTCTTTCAGTTGGGACTGTGTACCTTTGATATCCTTGTTGACACCTTCCAGTGCTTTTGATAATTTAGTCGTATCACCGCCAATTTCGACGTTAATACCTCTGATTCTTGTTGCCATGCGTTCTCACCTCCAATTCATTTAATAAAACAGCTTAATTATAACTAAAAATTATTGAAATCATTTTGTGTCGCAAGCAACGGGTAATCAAAATCGTCGTTTTCTTTTTCGATGAACATATCATCGATTAAGCCGATGGTAAGCAGTTCAAGCTCCTGCATGGAAAGCCCCAACTGCTTACACCGGAGCAGAAATAACGGAGTTGTCATTTCCCTGTCAATTGGACGAGCTTTTTTTTAGATTCCGCCATTGACTGTGTATTCAAGCCCCATAATTCGATAAGTTTTGGCAGAACCTCATAAATTGAAAAGACATTGAAACTTTCCAGCCAGTCATTCGGGTCATCAGGGACGTTTT
This sequence comes from Ruminococcus sp. UBA3855, assembly GCA_002392545.1. GTDB lineage: Bacteria > Bacillota > Clostridia > Oscillospirales > Ruminococcaceae > UBA3855. The sequence continues at coordinate 920 of DGHF01000021.1, read as the reverse complement.
CAGGGTCGGCATGATGAGCCATTGTCCATGCGAGATTCTCGAAGACCTCCAGACTTTCAATGTCCAGACCGGATTCACGGGGTGCAGGATTTTCCTCTGTATCTTCCGGAGTATCGTTTTTTTTCTGTTCATTGACAGATTTCTGCAAAACAGCAAAGTCCTTGTAAATGTCACGCTGGAACTTCATTCTGTAAAGGCGGGGTACGGCTGCACTCGCCTTGAAAGGAACATCAATGCCGTCAATGGTGATGATTTTTTTAATAGCCATGTGAAATTCTCCTTATGCACTCGCTTTTGTGGATTTGGTCGTTGTTGCTGCCGTGCTGATATTCGGAATATAGACAGACTTGTACCAGTTGTTGTAGGTCGTTTCGTCCGTCTTTTCGCAGGTTTTGCACTTGACAAGACCATTCGGCAGGGCAGTCGATTTGATGGAGAGCGTTTCCGTCTTGACTTCGGTGGATTCCTCTTTGGTGCTGCTTTCTGTCTTGGGACGGCTTGTGAAATTATCAAAGGCTTAACTGGTATCCAACCGAGTACGGGAACAGTTTCCAATATGCTGTGCAGTGCAGCAGCAGCGGCAAAACCGATTGTGGACGATTTTCCACAGAAATTACATCAGAATCCTGTTGTGCATTGCTCACCTTGCTGTTGAGATACCCGGTGAGGAAGGCGGCACGGAATGGTGTGAGGCTGTGTCTGATGATGATTATAACAAGCTGATATAAATATTCCATTCATAGCAGTTGCAGAAAAAATGACCGCTTTTTCTATGGCTTTACGGGAAACTGTCTTGAAACTTTATTATTGATGTCATAGCAGGATACAAATTCAATTTTGCATAAAAAAAGACATACCATTCTGAAAATTGAATGATATGTCTTTTTAATTATAATATTAAATTTACTTTAATTCCTGTT
>DGHF01000009.1 GCA_002392545.1 Ruminococcus sp. UBA3855 | reverse complement strand
AGTGTGATGAAACATTCAATCGTGTGCTTGGGTTTGACGGGCTGTCCTGTCTGTTGCCTGCGGAACTTCATGCAGGTGCGGTCAAAATGTCAGTTTTTGGCTATGATGCGGATAATACATCTGGACTGAGGGCAACAACTGTTCCTGTCACTTTAAATATTCGTCAATCGGGTTTTGTGGGTGATGATGATTCTCCGATTCCTCCGACTCCCGATTTATACACGCAGATTCTGCAAAAAATTGAAGAAATTACTGCTCCGGATATGTCCGAATATCCAAAGAAAGACGAAATTCAGAAGATGATTGAACAGGCTCTTGCAAATTCTGAAACTGTCATTCCGTCCGATTATGTAACAATTCAAAAATTAAATAACGAAATTCTGATGATTCATGAAAGTCTCACACCAATCAAAGAAACTTCTCATACGCATAAAAATAAAGAATTTCTGGATTCCTTAACCGCTGAATCATTGGCTTTAATTCCCGATTTACAGCAGTTTGAAGATACTGTCAAAGAGGATATTCACAGGATTGACGAAATCTCGCAGAGTATCAACAATGCGGCTCACACGCATGAAAATCTTGCTGTTCTTGACGGAATTACGGCAGAAAAAATCAAGAAGTGGGACAGTATCAGCACAATGCAGACACAGATGAACTCTTTCAGCACAGCTATGACCGTATACAGCGAAAAAGTCAGCAACACAACAGCCCGTGTCGGTTCGGCAGAATCGAATATCAATGCTCTGCAAAAAACAATAGAAGCATTACAGAAACAAATTGACAGCCTGAACAGCAGTAATTTTATCACGCTGTTCAGCAACGAAAATTATGCTCAGTATGCTTCTGAAATTGGCTTGATTCTGAACGGCGGATATCATCTCATGAACGATTTTATGAGCCTGTATCTGAATTTCTGTACCTCTGCAAATGATTATGCATTATCATATTCACAGACGGATTTCGGCTGGGATTCGGAAATTCTGACCGTCTGCACAAAAGAGTTAAGTCTGTCTGCAAAATCGAAAATTATCATCAGTTTCAAGTCTGGTGCAGCGGAGGACGGCAAGCTGTATCTGGTGGAAAAACCACAGTATATTGATGTTCCTGTTACAATTTATGTGAAAGACAAAATTGACAGAGGTCAGGCTGTCGATTTGAATTTCAAATGGTTGCAGTCAGAAAATTATGTGTCTGTTATGACAGAGTGCGAAAATCTGACTTTCGGAAAATACTATCTCGCATGGGCAGGCAGGAGCAACAACACGCACCCACTAATCAAAAATGTCAAAGTATTGGAGTGATGAAAATGAAAGAAAACATCTGTACAGCAGTTGGTGTAATCGGCGGATTTTTTGCGGCTCTTGTCGGTGGCTGGGATTCTGCACTGATTACGCTGATGACATTCATGGCGGTGGATTTTATCACAGGCTTTGTCACGGCAGCAATGGGAAAATCCAAGCACAGCGTAACAGGAAAGCTGAACAGCAAGGCAGGCTGGGTTGGACTTGCTAAGAAGTTCTGTATCCTTCTGATGGTAGTTGTGACTATGCGAGTAGATATTCTGCTCGGCACGACTTACATCAGAGATGCGACCTGTATCGGCTTCTGTGTGAATGAACTTTTGTCAATCGTGGAAAATACCAGTTTAATGGGAATAAAATATCCGCCTGCCATGCTGAAAGCCCTTGAAGTATTGCAGAAAAAAGCCAGACACACTGATGAAGATGCTCAAGAAAATTTAAACGAACTCGAAGAAATTATAGAAACGGAGGAGAACGAAAATGGCAGTGAAAAGTTATAATTTTGACGACAACACACAGCTTTCACCGCACTTCAATGTGCAGGAGTTCCGCTGTAAATGCAGTCAGAATCATGATATTCTGATTGCAGAGGAACTTGTTGATAAATTGGAAAAACTATTTTCAAAACTGGACTGTTCCAAGATTATCGTGACAAGCGGTATGAGGTGTCCGTCCTATGATATTTCTATCGGTGGAAACGGCGGAGGACAGCACCCACTCGGAAAGGCTGCCGATGTTGTCTGCTACAATCAAAATGGTGAGAGAATCAGCAGTAAATTAGTTTGCTGTACAGCACAAGACCTCGGCTTTGGCGGTATCGCAAACATAGATACTTCGTATACAGCGACACATCTTGATGTCCGTACAAGCAATATCTGGTACGGAAATGAAGTCATCAATTACCACACTGTGACAGATGATTTTTACAAGTATTACGGCATTTTAAGAGGAAACACAGCACAGGCAAAGGAGGAAAAATCCATGATTTTAAAGGGCATTGATGTGAGTGTTCACAACGGCTCAATCAACTGGAGTCAGGTCAAAAATGATGGTGTTCAGTTTGCGATTCTCCGTGCGGGATATGGCAGAGAGGCATCACAGAAAGACCAGCGTTTCGAGGAATATTACACAAATGCAAAGGCGGTCGGTATGCCCGTAGGCTGCTACTGGTACAGCTATGCTGTTTCACCTAATGAAGCAAAAATCGAAGCACAAGTTTGTCTTTCCATTATCAAAGGCAAGCAGTTTGAATATCCAGTGTATTTCGATTTGGAAGAACAGTCTGCTTTTGCAACAGGAAAATCCAATTGTTCCGCTATGGTTCGTGTATTCTGCGGAGAACTCGAAAAAGCCGGATATTTTGCAGGATTATACATGAGCCGTTCACCATTCAACAGCTACATGGA
>DGHF01000141.1 GCA_002392545.1 Ruminococcus sp. UBA3855 | reverse complement strand
TGGATAAGTATTCCGTTTTTGTTGGTGATGGGCTTTTTCATGTGGTATATGGAATCATTTCGTTTGGACTTTGAACCGGAGACGGGAAATTTGTGTTATTATCGATTATTATTGAAACCGTATCACTTCCACGTTTCGGAAATCAAAAAAATTTCATTCCGGACGATACGCACGAAAAACGGAAAAAGGCTGTTTCTTTCGATTCGTCCGCCACATCATCAAATTCTGGTAATTATTGGCGAACCGTCCGATTCAGGGGGATTCTATGACACGTGGGATTCTTACACAAACGCTTCTGAACTGCTGGACTTTCTGCAACGATACCAAAAAACGGAGGGCACATAATGGAAAATATCACTGTCAGATACAGTACCACACAAAGACGGTTAGTCGAAATTGCTATCATTAATGTGCTTTTGCTATGGATGTTTCCGTTTTTTGTTTTCAAATTGATAATCAGTATTCCGTTTTTGTTGGCAATGGGCTTTTCCATATGGTATATGGAATCATTTGGATTGGACTTTGAACCGGAGACAGGAAATTTGTGTTATCATACCGCTTTATCGAAACCGTATTACTTCCATGTTTCGGAAATCCAAAAAATTTCATTCCAAAATATCCGCACGAAAAGCGGTGAAAGATTATTCCTCTCGATTCATCCCCCCTGCAAACAAATTTTGATAATTCTCGGCGAACCATCCAATTCAGGCGGATTTGATGAAACATGGGATTCTTACACCAATGCTTCTGAACTGCTGGACTTTCTGCAACGATACCAAAAAACGGAGGGCACATAATGGAAAATATCACTGTCAGATACAGTACCACACAAAGACGGTCAGTTGAAATTGCTGTTATCATCGTAATTTTGGCATGGATATTCCCCTTTTCGTTTTGGAAGCTGATAACCTGTGTTTTTCCGGTTTTGATAATTGCTCACGTGGAAATGTGGGGGCTTTCGTTCAACGAAAGCAGCGGAAATCTGCGATATACAAGGCTTTTTCACAAACCTGTCGAATTTCATGCAAATGACATCACCTCTCAGCAAATGTTGCTTATCCGAAGCAAGACAGGCAGTTATAAAATTATTTTGCAAATTACAGTCAAGGGTGAAACCATTAAAATTATTCTAGGCAAGCCTTCCGAAAACGGTTTCGACTCTTGCAGTGAAACTTATGAACATTCTGATGAATTGCTTGCATTTCTGGAAAAATACCGACCTGTGGAGGAATTGACAAATGAAACTCAATGATATTCTAATGACCTGCCATGTTAACCCTATGAAAAGTCGTAAATATGCAAAAGAAATTTGCAGTAATTTGCATGGAACAGTGCAAAAAAGTATGGTCAGTAAAATTTTTTCGTTGCTGTTTTCCATCTTTATCAGCATATACATGTTAGTGATATCCCGTGGGGTTATATTTATGCTTTTTTCCATTGTTTTCGTGATGGCATTAGTTGTCATGAATATGTATACATTTAGTTGGAAATTGACATTCAACGGCGAAACAGGATTTTTCAGCTTTCACACCATGTTCAAAGGAACAATCACGTTTCATGTTTCTGAAATCGGCAGAATTACCGTAAGGAAAAGCCATTATCAAGGACGGACAACGGAATATCTCATCATCCCTGTCAATGATATGGAAATTAGTGTTTTCTTACGAAGATATTTCTATTCGCCCTCTAAGGATAGTTACCAAGGCGGTCATACTGATGTTGAAAAGCTGGAGCAATATCTGACATTATATCAGCAATTTCTTGCAAAAGATGCCGATTTTATGGCTAATGATGATGATTTAAGTCCGGCTGTGCGTGCTGCGATTGTTGCACAAAAACGGCAACAAGGAAAGAGCTCTATTCCCCAACAAGTAGAACCAAAAACAGAAATGCCCTCCGTCCCTGAAATTTCTTCCGCTCCGGAAGCAACTGTTAATCTGAAAAAAGAATCCGCTCCCACTGAAAAAATCTCTCTCCGGAAAGAATCTGACCCCAATTTTCCCGACCCTGCAAAACCACAGAATTCCGCATTTCCTGACCCTGCTATGTCCAGAAAAGAAGTGGATGCTGATGCTTTATTCAATGATGTGCTTGGTCAGTTCGGAAAAGCACCCTCTCCCCCTCCTTCGGGAAAATCCAAAAAGGAAACGGATGTTGACGCACTTTTTGACAACGTTTTGAAACAGTTCGGGAAAAAATAACCTCCTGAAACCGCCTTGATGTGAAAAGTCAGGGCGGTGATTTTTTGCAAAAATTTCTTTACAATCAGTAGAAAAAGTATTGACATTTACTCCGAAATCGTTTATAATAGAATTGTGTAAAATGTGTGAAAGCACAGAAATATGATGAATGAATCTATCAAGGAGGAATTCCCATGCAGAAAAAATTTGTCAGCCGTCTGAAAGCAGCTGCATGTGCTGCCGTGTTAGCAGTGACAGCACTCCCGAATATGGCTCTTTCTTCTCCGGTCATTGCAGAAGAGGAAGAGGAAAATTTCGCCCGTCTGCTCCAGCATTCCATGACATTCTATGATGCGAATATGTGCGGATGTGGTGTAGAAGAAAATTCCCTGCTGTCATGGCGTGGCAACTGCCATACTTATGATGCCAATGTACCGCTCCAGCCCATGGATGAAAAAAGCAACGGTACAAACCTGACTCAGGAACAAATTGACAAACTTGCCCCCTATCTCGACCCAGACGGTGACGGCACTGTTGACGTTTCCGGCGGTTTCCATGATGCCGGCGACCATGTAGAATTCGGTATGCCCGAAAATTATACCGCAGCTACATTGGGATGGGGTTATTATGAATTCCGTGAGGCTTACAAGAAATCCGGACAGGATGCCCACATTGAAACCATTCTCCGCTATTTCAATGATTATCTGATGAGATGCACATTCCTTGACGAAAACGGAAATGTTGTTGCTCATTGTTATCAGGTAGGTGACGGCGATATTGACCACGCCCTCTGGCAGTCTCCGGAAGTTGACGGCATGGCAAGACCTGCATTTTTCCTGACAGATGACAAACCGCAAGTTGACTATGTTGTTTCCGCAGCGGCTTCTTTGATTATCAACTCTCTGAATTTCAAGGAATCTGACCCCGAATATGCAGAAAAGTCTTTCCAGTACGGAAAAGCATTGTATGATTTCGCATGGAAACATATTTCAAAATATGCTGTCGGCGAGGGTGATGATTTTCTCCGTTCCGATAATGGCGACGGTCCTAAGCAATATTATCTTTCCAGCAAGTGGGAAGACGATTTCGTATGGGCTGCTACTTGGATGTACCGTGCAACGGAAGACAAGACCTATCTGGAAAACAGTCTGCCGTACCTTGATTTCTATGCTCCCCCCGGATGGGCTTATTGCTGGAATGATATGTGGAGCGGTGCAGGAATGCAGTTGACTTTGATTGACAAGACCCACCCTGAACTCAATTTGCAGGAAATGTACAGAACCGCACAGGGGAAAAATCAGTATGACCCTGCTGATTTCTCCGAACAGATTGAAAAAGCAATGGACACATGGGAGAAAAATTATGCTACTCCGCAGGGATATGCTTTCATGAGTACATGGGGTTCAGCTCGTTATGATACAGCAATGCAGTTAATTTGCCTGATTTATGACAAGTACATGAACAATGACCAGCCCTCTAAGCGCAGTGACTGGGCGAAAGGTCAAATGGAATACCTTCTCGGACATAATGATATTACCTATCTTGAAAACCGTGATGACGGTGTAACAAATGGAAAGCGTTGCTTTGTTGTCGGCTATAATGAATACTCTGCACAGTATCCGCACCACAGAGCGGCTTCTGGTCTGCTCCGTTGTGAAGACCCCTCTCCGCAGAGACACGTATTATATGGCGCACTTGTCGGCGGTCCTGACGGAAAAGATGCTCACAAGGATGTAACATCTGACTATATTTATAACGAAGTTACAATTGACTATAACGCTGCCTTTGTAGGGGCTGCTGCCGGATTGTATCATTTCTATGGCAAGGACACTGACAAGCCGGATGAAAATTTCCCGCCTGTTGAAGAGAATACCGGAGACAGTGAAGGCGGTGGAAATGGCTATTGGGTTGAGGCTTTCGCTGTTGACGACCTCCATGATGACGGTGCAGGCGTGACAAAGATTTCCTTCCAAGTCCGCACCAATTCCAGCAAGCCCTCTGACAAAATTTCCATCCGTTACTATTTCGACTCTTCCGAAATCAGTAATATCAGCTCCGTAGAGGCGAAGGAACTTTATGACCAGTCCAGCGCAGAAGCAAGCGAAGAAGGCGCAGACGGCATTACTTCTCAGCCTAAGAAATACGACGGCAAAGCGAATACCTACTATGTGGAAGTTTCATGGGACGGCTATAAGATTGCCAACTCCGGAAAGAAATATCAGTTCTCCATGGGTATGTATTATGGTGATAACTGGAATCCGGAAAATGACTGGAGTTATCAGGGACTTCCTTCCCTCTCTGACTCGGAAATGTTCGGAGACAATAACGAAGTCAAGACAGATTATATCTGTGTGTATGATGACGGTGTACTCGTAGGCGGTATTGAGCCGGATGGTTCAACTCCTGCCACCGAAGCACCTAAGGAAACCACCGCCCCTGCTACTACCAAACCAGCAACCACTACCACAAAGACTACTACCACTACAACAAAAACTACTACCCCTACAACAAAAACGACTACCGCTACAACAAAAACGACTACCAAAGCCCCTGTATCCACCGGCACTGCAAGCACCGGAACACCCGCCATCCCAAGGACAACAGAAGCCGGAAACAATGAGCCTAAATCTGACACAACTGTTACCTATGGTGATGTAGACTGCAACGGCGTTGTTAATATCGTTGACGTTCTCACAGTCAATCAGTATCTTGTCGGCATTACTACCGACAACGACGTTGTTGATGAAAAAAACGCTGACGTTGACAATGATGGTGTTATCACTGACACAGATGCTATGAACATTCTGAAATCTCTTGTCAATCTGGTAACACTCCCCATTAAATAAAGGCTATCTCCTTTTAATCTTTTTGCAATGCACCGCCCGAAAACAGCTTTCCTGCGGTGCATTCTTTTACCTCGTAACAAATATGCAGATACTATGGAGGAAATCAAATGAAATTTAGAAATATGATGATTCCCATTCTGATGAGTTCAATCCTGCTGTCCGGATGCGGAAACGGCGGTTCGGGTTCGCAGTCTGATAACGGAAAAATGCGCAAGGATTTAACAGCGCAGACCGTCGCCCACGAAATGGGTATCGGGCTGAATCTAGGCAATACCTTTGAATCTTTCTGGCAGGATACCAATAATAAAACTTCCGGTGCTTCTACCATCGGAGACAATACCCCCTCTGATTATGAAACGTGCTGGGGTGCAATCGTCACCACTCAGGAATGCATTGACGGCATGAAAAACGCTGGTTTCAATACTGTGAGAATCCCTGTTTACTGGGGCAATATGATGGCGGACGACGGCACATATACTATCAATGAAGATTACATGAACCGTGTGCAGGAAGTTGTGGATTATTGCCGGAATGACGGTCTTTATGTCGTTCTCAATGTGCACCATTATGATGAATTTTTAATCAAGAACCATTCCAAAGATGAGGTATTGAAAGCCTCTGCACACGTTTGGGAACAGATTGCAGAACATTTCAAGGGCTATTCGGATTATCTTGTATTCGAGGGCTATAATGAAGCACTCGGCACTGTTCCGGAGGGTGAAAATCTCTCCGAAGATGAAATTTACAGTTATGTCAATGACATGAATCAGGTTTTTGTTGATACCGTCCGTGCATCCGGCGGCAACAACGAAAACAGAATTTTGATTGCTTCCGGATACTGGACAAATATTGACAACACCACAAAAGATAAATTTGTCATGCCTACTGACACCGCCCAAAATAAAATGATGGTTTCCGTGCATTATATCGATAATTCCATTTTTTGGATGAACCAAATCGGAAATGCAAGATGGCTTGAATACAGCACCGGACAATGTGACGAACTGAAAGACCGCTTCACTGCTGACGGAATTCCTGTTTTTGTGGGAGAATGCACCGCTATGTATGCCAATGCGAAAGAATCCCATATCATTAAAAATGCAGAACACTCCGATTCATCAGAGTGTCTGCAAATCATTCTTGATATGGCGGTAGATTATGGTTTTGTTCCAGTCATCTGGGACACACACGACAATTCCAATACTACCAATTTCTATTCCCGTACAGAATACAAAATCAGAAATGATTCTGACCAAGCTGTTGTTACAGAAGTTGCCGGACGAATTGCCGGAAAATAAAAATTGACAAATCAGGATTGATGGGTGATAAATGATGAAAGGAAAAATTATCTATTGTTTGAATTTTCTTTGGGCGAGTTTCATTGCATTTTCGTTTCCAATGTGTTTCGGATGGATTTTTCTTGACATCACAGGGCATTCAAAAGGCTATAGCTATGATTTGGGGGCTGAAAAAGACGTATCTATCATGTTAGGCTGTATTGAATTGCTGATATGGCTTGTTTTGTCCTTGCCGTCAAATATTTATGTATTTCTGAAAACAAAGAAAAAAGGAAAGCTGTATTTATTCATACTGATTGCATTGTACATGATTCTTGCTGTCATTGGTATCTATCTGATTGGCGGATGGTCTGCATATTCCAAAGCAATTTTCAATATATGAATTTTGCCTTCTCACAAAATCAAAATCCCCTTTGTACATCTCACTGCACAAAGGGGATAATTTTATGATGCAATCATGTTTGCAAGGTTAGCGAAAAAGACAACCCCTGTTCCAATCATCAGCGGAAGCAGAAACACAACAACAAAAATATCTGTCGTATTCTTGCGGTTTTCGTATTCACTCCACAAGACAACATTTCCTGCATTCTGCTCATACGGTATAGACCGACGGAATAAATCAATGTTGAATAGTTCCGGCAATTTCGGCGGATTTTCACCGACAACCCCAATGAAAGCCGTTCCTTTTTTCTGACAGCGTTTTGCATCACGGTAACGACCTGTATTCACATCAGCCTGATGCGTTCCGTTTTCGTCCTCCCACGAAACAGAAATGATATAGTATACATCGCTTGAAAAGCTGTGCGAAAAATCGGCATTGTCACTGCGCCTGACCTCTGAAACGCTGGCAGATTGCTTGTGGATATGCCTTGTTAAAATAAAACCTCTCAAAAGTACTATCACATTCAATGCCACAAGTCCCACAAATACCAGCATATTCAAAATAATAAAAATCAAGTCTGAAATACTCATCTTTCACTGTAAAGCCAATCCGTCCCGAAACGTCCGGAAAGAATGTCACATAATACCAATGCTGTCATGCTGTCCACGACGACCCTTGCACGGTGAATAATCGCAGGGTCATGCCGTCCCTGAATCTGGAGTGTGGCATTTTCTTTCGTGAAAAAGTTGACAGTTTCCTGTTCCTTGTAAATGGACGGTGTCGGCTTGACGGCACATTGAAACAATAACGGCATTCCGTTGGTAATACCGCCGTTGATACCGCCGTTGTGGTTAGTTGCGGTGACGATTTTGTCCCCATCCATGCGGAAAGAATCATTGTACTGACTTCCCATCAAGTCAACCATATCAAATGCATTCCCGAACTGCACACCCTTGATTGCCGGAATGCTGAACAAGGCATGAGACAAAATTCCCTCAATCGTATCAAACCACGGTTCACCCACTCCGGCAGGCATCCCAATGACAGCCGTTTCCAATACTCCGCCTACGCTGTCGCCCTCTTTTGCAACGGATTCAATTTTCTGTTTCATTTCAATTTCGGCGGATTCATCCAGAACGGCAAAATTACGGCTTTTCAGGGAATCAATATCCTTTGAAATGTCCTGAAATTCTCTGTCCTTGACAGCTCCACAACGTGCGATGTGTGTACCAATCTGAATGCCCTTCCCTCTTAAAGCCGTCAAAGCAATTGCACCGCCTGCCACAAGTCCGGCGGTAATCCGTCCGCTGAAATGACCGCCCCCACGATAATCCTCAAAACCGTGATATTTGCAGTTGGCTGTATAATCGGCATGACTGGGGCGAGCCAGTGCACGAGTAGCAGAATAATCTTTACTGCGTGTCTGCGTGTTGGGGATGACAATGCAAATCGGTGTTCCGGTGGTGCGTCCCTCGAATACTCCACTGACAATCCGGAATTCGTCCTGCTCCTGTCGGGAGGTTGAAATTTTTCCGCTTGGTCTGCGGAGTGCCAACTGTGCATTGATATATTCCCTATCCACCGGAATCCCTGCGGTCATGCCGTCCAGCACAACCCCGATACTTTCTCCATGACTTTCACCGTAAATCGTCACAGCGATATTCTGACCGAATGTATTTTTCATAAGCTGATTTTCCTTTCGTGTAAAATGTTGCTATTGTCTATTATAGCAGATTTCCCGACAGAAGTCAACCATCTTTACAACCCAAAAGCAGACCCCCATTTTCGGGAGTCTGCTTTCTGTGTAAGTATGTTCACTATGGAAAGAAATGATATTGAAATTACTTTGCCAGTGCTTCGCCCAATGCCTTGCATTTAGCAATTGCATCATCATCAGGGGTATTATTGGCAATGACAGAATCAGAAGCCAGAACAGCACCTGCACCAGTTGCATCATCTGTCCAAATTCTCATCCATTCGCCGTCGCCCCAGTCATAAGAACCGAACAAACCGATTTTCTTACCGGAAATCACAGGCTTGACAGCATCCCACATGGGCTGTACTTCGGTGTCTTCCAGTTCCTCTGCGCCCATAGCTGGACAGCCGAAAGCGATTGCATCATATTCAGCAACATTATCTGCACTGAATTCCCCAGCGGTAGTTGTAACAACTTCTGCACCTGCGCCCTTTGCGCCTTCTGCGACAGCGTTCGCCATAGCTTCTGTATTGCCTGTACCAGACCAATATACAACTGCAATTTTCATAGTATTAAAACTCCTTTTCACGCTAAAAGTCAGCATTCGCTAACTATAAAGCAAAAATTTTTATCGCCCTCCAGCGATTTAATATATTGTAACACATCAAAGAAATTTTTTCCGCTCCAAAAGGGCTTGCATTATACTCCATTCAGGCACAGAAAAAATTTTTCTTCTTGTCAAAAATTATTTTGCTTTAAAAACGTTTTTTGTTGAAAATCCCGAAACAAAGGCTGTCGCCTTGCATTCGACATTCGTATATGATATAATTGAGAATGAAAACAATCATTCTATCTTATCATAATTTACCGTAAAAGGAGAACTTTATGGACACACAAGAATTGCTCTGGTACACCAAAGAAGCCCCCGATTTCAACCATGCGCTCCCTATTGGAAACGGCAGAATTGGCGGTATGGTTTTCGGAGGTGCTTCGAAAGAAGTCATTAAACTGAATGAAGATTCGATTTATTCCGGTGGTCTGCGAAATCGCATTAACCCACGGGCTTACGAAGGGATGCAGGAAATCCGTCAGCTTTTATTGGAAGAAAAAATTGAAGAGGCTGAAAAGATTGCATTCCAGAAAATGCAGGGTGTCACACCAAATGCACGGCATTATATGCCCTTGGCAGATTTGACGATTTACTTTGGATTTATCGGGAAAGCAAGAGAATACAAGCGTTCTCTCGATTTGCGTGACGGAATTGCAAGGACGGAATTTCATGATGATGCCGGAACGCATTTTCTCCGTGAAAGTTTTGTTTCCCATCCGGCACAGATGCTGATTATTTCCATCACGGCAGACAAAGCGGGAATGCTGGACTTTTCCGCCTCTTTGGACGGTCGGGACGATTATTATGACGATAACAGACCCATAGAAGAAAATATTATCCTCTACACTGGCGGAACAGGAAGCCGAGACGGCATTTTCTTTGCATCAGGCATGACCATTCTCACAAAAGGCGGAACAGTGGAAACCATCGGCAGTGCAATTCAGGTAAGAAACGCAGATTCTGCACTGCTCCTCTTGTCGGCGGAAACGAGTTTTTATCATGGTGACGATTACAAGAAAAAAGCCCTTGAACGGATTCATGCTGTCATTGACAAAGAAACAGATGTCACAGCCCTTGCAAAGTTACTCAAAGCCGAACATATTACAGATTATCAGGCGTTGTACAACAGAGTCAGATTCACCCTTGACGACAACAGCGGAGGAATTGCTGAAACCATCCCGACAGATGAAAGAATTTCCCGACTGCGTGGAAATGCGGATGATGACAAGGAATGCCGTGCTTTAATCCGTGACAATCGGTTAGCAGTATTGTATTATAATTATTCCCGTTACCTGATGATTGCCGGAAGCCGTCCGGATTCACAGCCTATGAATTTACAAGGAATCTGGAATGAAAATATGTGGCCTGCGTGGGGCTGTCGGTTCACTATCAATATCAATACAGAAATGAATTACTGGGGCGCAGAGATTGGAAATCTTTCAGAATGCCATCTGCCGTTATTTGATTTGATTGAACGGATGCGCCCGAATGGTGAGAAAGTCGCTAAAGAGATGTATCATGCAAAAGGTTTCTGCTGTCATCATAATACAGACATCTGGGGAGATTGTGCGCCTCAAGATTTATGGATGCCTGCCACAATCTGGTGTATGGGTGCAGCGTGGCTTTGTCTGCATATTTATGAGCACTACGAATTCACAGGTGACAAGGAATTTTTGAAAGAGCATTTCGACACACTTTGTGCATCTGCGGAATTTTTCACGGATTATCTTTTCGAGAACCAAAATGGTCAGCTTGTCACAGGTCCTTCGGTTTCGCCGGAAAATACTTATCTCACAAAAAGCGGTACAAAAGGAAGTCTGTGCATAGGACCTTCCATGGATACGCAGATTATCACAGTATTATTCAATAACGTGATAAAGGCATCTGAAATTTTGGATGAAAGAAAAGAATTTGCAGAACAGCTTTCAGAAATGCTGAAAAAGTTACCGCCCATCACCATCGGGAAATATGGTCAGATTATGGAATGGGCGGAAGATTATGACGAGGTAGAAATCGGACACCGCCATATTTCGCAGTTATTCGCCTTATATCCGGCTGATTTGATTTCACCGCAGAAAACCCCAAAATTAGCGGCGGCGGCTCGTGCGACTATGATTAGACGGCTTATTCACGGCGGAGGGCATACCGGCTGGAGCTGTGCATGGATTATCAACATGTGGGCAAGATTGCACGATGCTGATATGGTTTATGAAAATATCCGCAAACTGCTTGCACATTCCACAAGCCCGAATATGCTTGACGAACACCCGCCTTTCCAGATTGACGGAAATTTCGGCGGAGGTGCTGGCATTGCAGAAGCATTGTTACAAAGCCACAGCGGAGAAATTCACCTTCTCCCTGCTCTTCCGAAAACATGGAAAAACGGCTCAATTTCGGGAATTCGTGCAAGAGGGGGATTTGAAGTCAGCATGGAATGGAAAGACAGTAAACTCGTCAGCGCAGAAATTCTCTCCCTGAATGGAAATTCCTGTGCCGTCCGTACTGCCGGAATTGTCAGCATTTTCCGTTCAGATGATACCAGAGTCAGTGCGGAACTGCGTGACGGTTTGATTTGTTTCGCAACTGAACCAAACACCAAGTATTTTATCAAAGCTTAGGAGCGTTTATGAAAATCAAGAAATATCTTGCCGGACTGCTTTGTGTATCGTTGTTATGTACCGGATGCAGTAAGGAAACCCCACAGAAATCCCAGCCGTCAGAGAACATTGCAGAAACGGCGGTTTCTGTTGAAACTAGAAAGACCGCTGAACCTACACAAGCCCCCACCGAAGCGAAAATTCCACATTATCCGGCTGAACCTCTGGACTTTGAACCAGCTGAAAATTACTATTTTGAATCACGCATAGAAGCCGAAGAAACAGAATATTCCGATAACCTGACAATAGAAAATTCTATTGTCGGTTACAGCGGTGACGGCTATCTTTCCGGATTTTCCGCAAGTGAAAGCGACAAAATCAAAGCAGTTTTCAATCTGACTGCTTCACAGCATTATGATATTACCATCTGTGTCAGTTCTGATTCCCTCGTTACCAATGCATTGACACTGAACGGGAAGGAAATCGGAGAATTTTCCATCACTGAGCCGAACCGCTTCACAAAGATTACTTTTTCAGGGGTCTATATTCCGGAGGGGGAAACGGTTCTTTCCGTGAAAGAAATCGACGGCTATTTCTCGCTTGACTATTTCGAAATCACCAACAGCGACAAAATGCAATCATTGAATTATCATGCCGATTATCCTCTTTCGGATGCGGATGCTTCGGAGGGCGCACAGAATCTCATGCACTGGCTTTCCCTTAATTACGGTACGAAAATTCTAAGCGGTCAATATGTTTCCGGTTCAGAAAATGAAGAAATGGAAGTCATTCACCGATTAACCGGAAAATACCCTGCCATTCGTTTCGCCGACATTGGATGTTATACAGGAAATACTTCTGCTGTCATCACCGACGTGGTAAGGGATTCGTTAGAATGGTCTGAAAATGGCGGAATTGTGGGATTTATGTGGTATTGGGATGCTCCGGAGGGTATCAGCTCCGTGTACGCAGAGGAAACCGATTTTCACCTTTCGGATGCAATGCCCGCTCCGGAAACAATTTCCATTGAAACCGCTAACCCTGATGAAGATTCTGAAGACTCTGACGAAAATTCCGAGGAAGACGAAGAAACTGACGAACTCCCTCCCCCTGACATTATGGCGGTGAATGTCATAGATGTTGCCTTGATGAAGCCTGCCGAAATCGACAAGCTTGTCGAAAAGGGCACACTTTCCAGTCAATGTGCGTCCCTCATCCGAGACATTGACAGCGTTTCGGATGCCCTGCAACCCTTTGCCAAGACGGATATTCCAGTACTGTGGAGACCTCTCCACGAAGCCGGAGGAAAATGGTACTGGTGGGGCGCAGACGGTGCAGAGGCTTATCAATGGCTCTGGGACGTGATGTATCGGCGAATGACAGAATATCACCATCTGCATAATTTAATCTGGATTTGGAACGGACAGGACAGCGCATACACGGTGAATCAATATGACATTGCATCCCTTGACATTTACCTTGATGCCGGAGAGGATTTCAGCAGTCGGCATGAGCAGTTCATCCGGCTTTATGAAATGACAGGTGGTGAGAAACTGCTTGCCATGAGCGAATGCAGTGCCGTGCCGGATGTGAATGCGTGTTTCCGTGACCGTTCTATCTGGAGCTTTTTCGGGCTGTGGTATGACGAATATCTGACAACGGATTCCGGAATGTATAACGGCAATTACACCCCTGCCAAGAAAATGATTTCTTTCTACAATTCCGAAGCCGTCCTGACATTAGACGACACCAAAAAAGGCTTTGAACCGGAAACAAGCATTCCCGAAGATGACGAAGAAGACGAATAAATCAAGCCCCTGTCAATTCAGAACAGGGGCTTGTATTTTGAAATTGAGAAATTTTTCTATCTGCAATAAGTCGGTACTTTCCAATTTTTCTGTAAAATAATCTGGATTGGTTTTGAATTCTCTTTCATAGGGCATAATTTGTCTTAGGAAAAATACATCTTCTTTGGCACGGATTGTCAAGTCAATCTTGTAACCACTAGAATTTTTGGTACTAAAATATTGATAAGTATGCTCTACGGAAACAATATCTTGATAGTAAAAAATTTCTTTTCGTCCGCCGAACAGCCAGAACGTAATTTTTTCATCATCCGCCAGACATCTGACGGAAAGCCTTCCGCTCGCAAAACACAGGACGACACAGGCGATAAAACACACATACCAGAGAATTACCGCCCATTTTCCTCGTGGGAATGACGTTAAATCGGGATTCAATGCGAAAATTACTATACACAGCAACACAAGCCCCTCATAATATTCACTTTCATACTTGAAATTCCATTCCATTACAATCACTCCCATTTTTCAGGCATCCAGCAGGAAAGCCCCTGAAAAGGGGCTTTTTGCATGAACTTATGCAATGTCAATGACTTGATAGTCTTTATCCTCAACGGCTTTGCGGAGAATGTCGTTATCGGTATCGGCATTGAGTGTGACAATGGCAGTACCTTTCTCGTGGCTGACTTCTGCGCTGTCAACGGTTGCAATGGCTTCCAGTGCCTTTTTGACGTTGGCTTCACAGTGCGTACACATCATGCCTTCGATTTTGATGGTTTTTGTCATGTGATTCACTTCCTTTCTGGTGATAGTATGGTAATTTCATTGTAACATATTCCGGTAAAATTGTCAAGTCGCTTGACAATTTTCCATATCTATGGTATGATTAACAAAAGGAGTGTGAATGATAATGCCATCCATTCAAGAATTGATTGCCAAATTTTACCGTTCAGATGAAGAACATGCAGAAGAATCCGCACAGGCTGTTATTGATGCATTTTTACAGTCTGAAACGTTTCTCATTGCCAGAATTCCCGAAACAAAGAAATTTTTCATTTCCATGGAATCCGGACAGCAGACAGCAATTTTCTTTTCCGAGCGTGATACTTTCGAAAAATTCGCCGTCCACTGCATGAACAGCGGAATTCATGTTGATGCTGTTGAATTCGCCAAGGACAGACAACAGCTTTTGTTTGCGGAATTATGGAGATGCGGATTCACAAGAATCATGATTGATTTTCTGCCGGTATATCTGAATATCAGCCTGTTTGACGTTTTTACACCGCCGGACTATTCCGACAAGCCGTTAGCATACCGCCCCATTATTGCCCCACGCATGACAGGGAAAATTCTGTTCCTCATGCAACAGATTCAAACCGGAAAAGCTGACGGAAATCAAGAGGTTGATACGCTGACAGAATTGTATCATTCCCCGTTCTTCACAGGGGCGGACATCCTCAATATCAACGGAAAAAGAGCCATGCAAATCAACGGTCAGGAAAATGCTGACGGCACAAAAACACTTTTGTTATTCACGGATATGAAAGAATATACCGCCGTCCCCCATCCTTCCGGTGAAGTTCCGTCAATTGTGTGGTATCCTGACATAAAGGAAATTATGAAACAGGGATTTCAGACGCTTGTCATCAATTCCGCAAGCAGTACCCCCCTCACGCTGGATTCTGAACTTCTGAACGCTACCGAACAATTGGCAACCGGACAGACAGAGAATTTCACTTTCACGGAGATGGAAAATGCTAATACTTTCAAAATGACGGATATTGAAAATCCGCCGGAAGACCTGATTCAGGCACTTTGCGCAGAACTCCCGAATTATCAGCAGGTCAAATCTGCCTATCTGCGTGTGATGCAGTCTGACCAGAAATTGATACCCTCCTATTTTCTGATTCTGGAAGCCCCCACGGCAATGAAAGCCAGTGCACGGACTATCTTTCAGGCAGTGGAAAAATATCTGCAAGGCTATCATTTCGAATGCACCGCCCTCGAAAAGCCTGAACTTGCTAAACTTATCGGCAAAACCAAGCCATTTTACAAAAAGAAAAAGGTCGGCTTTCTGAAATAATCCGGATTTCATAAAAAAATTTCCGGTTTTCTCTTGCATTATGCCAGAAAGTATGTTATAATAATTAAAAAAGAGTACGCTCTTTATGAAAAGGAGGGGAACGAACATGAAACACATTATGACCATTAACAAGGCTAATCTGAAAGAAAGTGCTGTGAAGGGTGGCTGTGGTAACTGTCAGGCATCCTGCCAGTCAGCCTGCAAGACTTCTTGCACCGTTGCAAACCAGAAGTGCGAGAGAGATGAGAAGTAATTTCCGTTTCTGACAAACTTCAATGCCCTGCACTGTTTTGTGTGGGGCTTTTTCCTGTAATCTCAAAAAAATAAAGGGTGAATAATTGATGATACATAAATATGAACTGAATGGGCTGTACATTGTCCTTGATGTTAATAGTGGCGGTGTGCACATTGTTGACAAGCTGACATATGATTTGCTGGATTATGCCGTTCCGCCTTTTGCAACAGAATGTCCGCAGGAAATCCTTGACAAATTAGGCGGTACTTATGATATTGACGAACTGAAAGAATGTTATGAAGAAATCGCTGAACTTTATGAAGAAAAAATATTATTCTCTCCAGACGAATACGAAAAATTTGCAAAGTTCACAACTGCCTCCCCTGTCAAGTCGATGTGTCTGCATATTTCCCATGACTGCAATCTCCGCTGTCAATATTGTTTTGCATCTACCGGAGATTTTGGAACAGGTCGAAAGCTGATGCCTTTGGAAATTGGTAAAAAAGCGATTGATTTTCTGCTGGAAAATTCCGGCAACCGCAAAAACTTGGAGCTTGACTTTTTCGGCGGTGAACCGCTGATGAATTTCGGCGTTGTCAAGGAAATTGTTGCCTACGGTCGTGAACGTGAAAAAGAATACGGAAAAACATTCCGTTTCACCATCACCACCAACGGAACAATGCTCAATGATGACAGCATTGATTTCATCAATCGGGAAATGTCCAATGTCGTTCTTTCCATCGACGGCAGAAAGGAAGTTAATGACAGAATGCGCCCGACTGCCGGAGGGAAAGGAACATATGATGTCATTCTTCCCAAATTCAAGAAACTGGTTGACGGCAGAAGCAAAGACAAAGACTGGTATGTCCGTGGAACATTCACAAAGTACAATCTTGATTTTTCAGAGGATGTATTCAGCCTGTATGAAGCAGGTTTTGACCAGATTTCCGTTGAACCCGTCGTATGTGATGCAAAATATCCCTATGCCCTCACGGAAGAAGACCTTCCAGCGATTTCCGCAGAATATGAGAAACTCGCACAGCGTCTCCTTGCACAGGACAAAGCCGGAAAGCATTTTAATTTCTTCCACTTCATGATTGACCTCAATCAAGGACCTTGCGCCGTGAAAAGACTCCGTGGCTGTGGATGCGGTAATGAATATGTTGCAATCACTCCTGATGGAGATATTTACCCCTGTCACCAGTTTGTAGGCATGGAAGAATATAAAATGGGCAACCTTGAAGAAGGCACTTTCAACAGAGAGATGCAGGCGGATTTTGCCAAGGCTCATATCTACAATAAGCCGAACTGTCGGGAATGCTGGGCTAGATTTTATTGCAGTGGCGGATGCAATGCCAATAATTATCAATATATGGGCGATATTCTCAAATCGCATACACTCTCCTGTGAATTTGAAAAAAAGCGTGTGGAATGCGCTATCATGATTCAGGCTGTCAAATCCCTTGAACGCAATGAAGCAGAATGATTGTTTCTTTCGATTTGGATGACACGCTTTTTGTATCGCCGCTGACCCACGAGACAGAAAAAGCATTGTCCTTTCCTTTCAACCGACTTTACAGGGAACAATTGAGAAAAGGCACAATTTCCCTGATTCATCAATTGCAGTCACAAGGCGACAAAGTTTATGTTTATACGACTTCTTACCGCTCAGAAAGCTATATCCGGAATTTATTTCATCATTACGGAATTCAATTTGACCGCATTATCAATGGTGCAGTCCATGAAAAGGAAGTACAGGGCAAAAAATCAGAAGCCATGCCTTCAAAATATCCGTCCCGTTACCGGATTGATTTGCACATTGATGATGATAAATCCGTCATGGAAAACGGAAAAATTTATGGTTTCCGTGTGTTTCTGATTGGCGGTCAGGATGATGCATGGGCGGCGAAAATTTTAATGGAACTTGAAAGAATCCGAAAGTTATCAGATTTTTGAATTGCTGATAATTGATTTTTCATCATTGACAATTTCGCCCCCTTGTGATATGATGGTAGATAATACCACATTCACAAGGGGGCTTTTCGCATGAAACAAAAAATTGAAATCCGTGTCCGTGACAGGGTGGGGGTCGTCAACGAAATCACCGGAACAATCTCACGGCTGGATATTCCGCTTTATCAGCACGATGCAAGAATTTCCAAAGATGCAAAGGGAACGGAAATTTCCGTCTTTCATGGACAAATTGAATCAGATGACATTCAGACAGAATCACTCCGGAAAAAGTTACCTCAAATCAAAGGTTTTCTTTCGCTCTCCATCAAATAAGACAGGCTCTCCCATGGGGAAAGCCTGTTGTTTTTTTAGGGTTTTTTTCTTCTGAGAAGTCTCTTTCTTTCTTTTACCTCTTCTTCAGCAGCTGCGAGGTCTTCTGCTGTTGCCTTGGTAGAGGAAGAAACATCCCCTTCATCCATGAAGGAATTCAGTCTCTGCTTGAATGCCGAACCGGATTTCGAACCGGGGGCAGAAGAAAGCGTTTTACTGGAATAAGCCTTCGGGGCAGTAGCGGAATTAGTGTAAACAGAAAGTGTCTGGCTGTGAGTGCTTCCGGACACATAGTGACCGCTGACAGGTGCACCTCCGCCCTGATTCAGATACTGGCTCTGCTGACCGTTGAAGTATACAGAATTCTGAGGGAGTGGCTGGCTTCCTACCTGAGGCTGAGGATAAGGAGCACTCTGCTGGTAGGGATTTGTCTGTTGCTGGGGCTGGGGATAACCCTGCTGAGGATAGCCCTGCTGGGGGTAACCCTGCTGAGGATAACCCTGCTGGGGATAACCTTGCTGAGGATAACCCTGCTGGGGATAACCCTGCTGGGGATAACCCTGCTGAGGATAGCCCTGCTGAGGATAACCCTGCTGAGGATAACCTTGCTGAGAATAGCCCTGCTGGGGGTAACCTTGCTGAGAATGAGGGAAATTTCCCTGCTGTCCGGGGAGTGGCTGACTTGCATAAAGGCTCTGTTGCTGTGCTCCGGGCTGGAATACACCACCCTGCTGATAGCCACCGCCCTGTTGAGGGTAGGGCTGACCATATGGATTAGGGGCAGCATTAGGATTTTGAGGAGCTTGTTCCGGCTGTTGTTCAAAAACAGGCGGGGGGGGCGGAGCTTCTTCAGCGGCTTCAAATCCGAACTGAGCGAAATCATCCACTTCTTCTTCTTTTTTTTCAACTTGCGGTTCTGTATTTTCCTTTGACACGGCATGTTCCTCCTTTATTACCTCTTTTTCGGTTTCATTTTTCATATTGGCATCAGTACCGGCAATTTCCTTGGCTGGTTCTGTCGGTTCTGTAGCACGCTTTTTTTCAGATGGGGGCGGTTGTTCTGACTTTGCTTCTGTTTTTTTTTCCGGTTTGGGAATCTCCTGCTTTCTGGGTTCGGGGACAGGCTGAGGAGCTCTTTTTTCCTGTTTGCTGATTTCGGGGACAGCACGAACACCAAATGAAACAATGTCCTCCAGTCCGTTTCTTTCCTCTTCCGGTATCAGGGAATAAGCGGAAGCACAGCGATTAGTTGCAATGTAAATATTCGTATCACGGTTTTCGGGATTGATACGAAGCAACAAATTCAGACACCCTTTGCATGGCTGGCTGACTTCCTTCTTCGCAAATGAAACTGTAATCAGTTTCAGGACACGGCTTTCCCCCTCCGGTATCATTGCCATAATGGCGTTGAATTCCGGACACGCTCGCATTAACTGACCAGCACTGATTTTTACTCCGGCAATTCCGGCATAAATATGCTGTTGGTCAGTCAGCAGTACGCAAAGTTCTGCATCATGACTGGAAGTGAGGTTAGGCTCGATTCGCTTAATATTTTCCATCAGCTTCACAGCCAGATTATAAAATTCCTTATCCATCAAATGACCTGCCTTTCATCAGAATTTCAGGAATCGTATTTTGTCCTGTCCGTTTTCACGGATGGGAATGCATACGGTGGGCGGAGCGGGAAACTCCGTCCGCCCTGTGCATTCCGCAGAGGGCAAATCGTTTTTAACTAAGTGATTGTGGCGAATAAACAACGGGTCTGTCCTTGCCTTGCATTTTAGCGTTGTACAATGCTGTATCCCCTGCATTGATAATCGAATCAGGGTTATGTCCGTCATTAGGACTGCCAGCAATACCGTAACTCATAGTAATGCGGAACTGCTGACCATTGACATTAACCACCTCGCCAAATAGATTTCTCATCTGCTCCACCAGATTGAGCACATCTGCCTGTGTCACGTTTCCAAGTACAAGCATAGCGAATTCGTCACCGCCGATTTTTGCACAAGGATACTTTTCACCGCAATATTTCTGAAATCTGGTTGCATAGGTTTTAATCAGGGTATCACCCATCTGATGACCGAATGTATCGTTAATCTGCTTGAAATTATCCATATCCATCACGATATATGCAAAGCGTGTACCTTCCTGAATTTTATCTGCCATTGTCTCACGCATCCAAGCCCTGTTATTGAGTCCTGTCAATGCATCAGAATACGCCAGTTCACGAAGCTGTTCTTCTGCCGCCTGAATCTGCTGGTTTTTTTCCATAAGCTCCTGAAAAGAAGCATTCAGTTTATCATTCGCACTTGCGAGGTTATTTTTATCAAGGTAAACAATTGTTACCATGACAACGGTAATTATCGCTATCAGTACCCCCGGCATTGCCAATGGATTGTGCGCCATCACAACCCCCATCAACGCACTGCCACCAGCAAGGGCATTCAGGGTACATGCTACAATAAATCCACGCTTGTGGTTGGATGTTACCATGAAAATGGAAGCAAGTACTTCTATCTGACTGACGATACCAGCCCAATGGGTATCTCTTGCAGTGTACATACTCTGCACCACCATGGAAGCCACAAAGGCAACAATACATAATACTAAAATGGCAATTTCCGTTGGAGTCGCTTTATTTTTGTCCATTTTTCAATACCTCTTATCACATTGATTTTTTTGATTATCCCAAAGACTGCGGAGAATAGAGAATTGGTCTGTCCTTGCCTTGCAATTTCGCATTATACAAAGCGGTATCAGCCGCATTGATAAGGGAATCAGGGTTCTGACCATCATTCGGACAGCCTGAAATGCCGTAACTCATAGTAATACGAAACTGCTGACCATTGATATTCGCTACTTCTCCAAAGAGAGCCTGCAACTGTGAAACAATGTTCAGAACTTCCGCCTGTGTAACCGGACCTGCAATGATGAAAGAGAATTCGTCACCACCAATTTTGGCACAGGGATATTTTGTGCCACAATATTTCTGAAATCTGGTTGCATAAGTCTTGATTAAGGTGTCACCAATCTGATGACCGAAAGTATCGTTAATCTGCTTGAAATTGTCCATATCCATCATGATGAAGGCAAAGGGATTGCCTTCCTGAATCACATCAGCAAGGGTTTCACGCATCCAAGCTCTGTTATTCATCCCTGTGAGTGCATCGGTATACGCCAGCTCACGGAGCTGAATTTCTGCTGCCTGAACCTGATGGTTCTTTTCAATCAATTCTTCATAGGAGCGGTTTAATTTCTCTGTTGCTTTATCGTTATTCTTAATGTAATTATAAATGATAGCCATTGTACCAATTGCAAGAACTGGAACAAATGCGCCGGAAATTGCATCAGCACTTCCATGACTTAACCCCGGAATGGTGGACAATACACCAATTATATTCAAAACCACCGCCGCAATAAATCCACGTTTTTTGTTGGTGACTACCATAATGGTAGATAAAATAACTTGTAACTGCGAAACCAAACCAGAATTGAGCCTTTGTGCCTGAGAATACAACCCTCTCAGCTGATGTACAGCCTCCTGAGCATCTGGTGCTCCGCTTTCCGCTTTTCCAAGTGCTGACATGAAAGCTTGAATGTCCTTTGAATGTGTGAATGAAAATATCATGAATCCTACAAATATAATGATACACAAAACCAGAGTGACTGTCTGCACTGCGGTTGGTTTTTCTTTGTTCATGAATACCCCTCCCAATATTGATTTTAGCTTAGAGATTGTGGCGAATACACAACCGGTCTGTCTTTCCCCTGCAATTTCGCATTATACAAAGCGGTATCAGCTGCATTGATAAGGGAATCAGGGTTCTGACCGTCATTCGGACTGCCGGCAATGCCGTAACTCATGGTAATGCGGAACTGCTGACCATTGATATTTGCTACTTCTCCGAAAAGAGCCTGCAACTGCGAAACGATATTCAAAACATCTGCTTGTGTGACTGCCCCCTTGATGATGAGAGCGAATTCGTCACCGCCCACCTTTGCACAGGGATATTTTGTGCCACAATATTTCTGAAATCTGGTTGCATAAGTTTTGATTAAAGTGTCGCCAACCTGATGACCAAAAGTATCGTTAATCTGCTTAAAATTATCCATATCCAGCATAATAAAAGCGAATGGGTTGCCTTCCTGAATTGTATCAGCAAGGGTCTCACGCATCCAAGCTTTGTTAT
>DGHF01000182.1 GCA_002392545.1 Ruminococcus sp. UBA3855 | reverse complement strand
GCGCAACATGGAATAGTTGTGAGGGTATTCCTTCGCAGTACGGCTCAAAGCCTACCATGCTGTTAGTAGAACCGAACGACCCGAATACTGTTTACGCATACGCAACCTATTACAATTCCTCTTGGTTCTATTCCAAAACAGCCCCCGATGCTTCCGATGCACAATATAAATTATGTGTCAGCACGGACGGCGGAAAGACCTTCACAAGTACAGACATATGCATGTATGACCAGTGCGACAGTGCCGGAAGAATTGCATATTTAGGCGAGGGCAATTTAATTCTTGGCGGTGGCTGGTATGGAATGTATCATGCAACAGTCAAGGATGGAAAGGTCACCGTTGAAAAGCTGGACAATGTGAATTACTGCAAGACTGTAGGCTATGGCGCACCGGAAAAAGAAGGCGGTTTGAATACTCTCTATATGTACGGCAAGCCTGCTGAGGATGATACAGAAGGCATTTATCGTTCCACAGACGGCGGGGCAACATGGGTATGCATCAACACAGACCATGTATACGGCGGAACTGGTAACGGAAACTTCCTTGTTGGTGACATGGACGAATTCGGCAAGGTTTATATGTCAACGGTTGGTTGTGGCATTGTATACGGACAGCTGGCAGGTTCTGCGCCCTCCGAACCCATTACAACCCCCACAGACCCAACTGCACCGGATAGCAAAGTTGTATATGGTGACGTAGACTGTGACGGAACAGTCACCATTCTGGACGTGCTGACACTCAACCAGCATCTCCTTGGCATTGGCGACGAACTCAAAGAGGGTGGCGACAAGAATGCCGATGTTGATAACAACAATGTTTTGGATGATACCGATGCAATGAACATTTTGAAGTCTCTGGTAAATCTTGTTTCACTTCCTGTCAAGAAGTAATTCGTTTTAGTAAAAAGAAGACTGCTGATATTTTTCAGCAGTTTCAGTCTGTCATACAGTCCATCAAATGTGGTACTGTCCTGCATATTTCCGGCATTTATTGTCACATCCAGTCATGCAGTCAGGGCATTGTAAGAACACCGCTTCCGGTGTCAGATAACCATATTCTGCGATATTCCTCAGAATCCAGTCAAATATTTCTTCTATCAATTCCTCTGTGAAACGATGCCTGAAATTATAACTCTACTGTTCTTCTTAAAGATGTTATTCCATACAAATGCTTCTTCCGTTGTTTTCACAGTACAAGTCCCCTACGAGCTCATAGATATAGCTGAAATTCACTGCTTCCTCTATTTTCCTCAGTAAATGGTCTGCCGGCACAAAATCTTCCACGCAAAATTCTTCCCGTTCATTCCGCTTCTTTTCTTCTTTTCTCAACATGCTCTCCACCCCATTTTCTCTATTATACCTTATCTATCAAAAAAAGTCCAGCTTTTTACTGGACTTTTTTGACAGGCTGAGGACTGCACTTTCACAATGTGCAGTCCTTTTTCTGTCTATTCGTCTGATTCGCCTAAATAGGTGAAAATTTCCTTTGCGCCGTCCTGCCATTTCACAAGTAATGTACCATTTTCATTATGGGCAATCTTTGCAAAAGTATTATCATCAACTGAGCCAATGTGAAAAATAGCATCCGTTGTTCCGTCTTCGTTGTAAACTTCCAGATATTCCAGCGTAAAGCCTAACCCCATTCCGGTTTCTCCGTCTTCAAACCTTCCGCCGTCATCATCAAACCAGAAATAGCGTACTTCTCCGGATTCATCAACAGCCTGATATTTTCCATGCATAAATACTGGCATTTCCGGATAATGAATTTGTTTCACATCTTCCGTTTCGTCCGATAAATCTTCAATGGTGAAAACGTCCTGTTCCGGTTCGAAGTCGTCAATTTCCGGAATGTATGCTGTTTCGGTGGAAATCTGGCTCACAGTTTCGGTCATGGCGGTGGGGGATGCCTGATATTCTTCGATTCCTGCAATGGTTTCAATGGTCATTCTGTCCGTATCTTCTGGATTTTTCGCTGTCGGGATTTTCTGGGGCATTATCCAAACAGTTCCCACTACAACGGCGATACAGGCGGCAATACTCACCACTATCGGAAAAATATTTCTCCGTCTCGCTGGTATGACGTTTTCGTCAAGTAAATCTTCATCTGTTTCGCCGATTGCCCGAAACAGGTCTTCATGTTTCATAAAAATAGCCCTCCTCTTTCAGATGTTCACCAAGTTTTTTTCTGGTGCGCTTCAAAATGACTGACACGTGATTCTGATTCAGTCCAAACATATTCGCAATGTCTTTGACTGGTTCAGCGTAAAAATACCGCCTTAAAAAAATCTGCCGTTCCCTAACCGGAAGAGTCCGCAAAAATGCGTTGATAATCTCTTTCAGGTCTTTTTGTTCATACTCTGCTTCAATGTCTTCACTGCTTGCAATACATTCCTCCAACTCGTCAAGAACTACCGCCATTTCATCACCTGAACGCTTCTCGGCATGGCGCATCCGATAACGGTCAAATGCTAGATTACGGGCTATTTTCGCAAGAAATAATTTTAATCTGGTCGGTTTTTGCGGTGGGATGGACTGCCAAGCCCTTAACAACGCATCACTGACACATTCTTCCGAATCCTGCGGATTGTGCAGAATATTTTCTGCAATGGAAAAACAGTATTTTCCATACGCTTTTTCTGTCATGGCTATTGCAGATTCATCACGTTTGAAATATAATTCAATAATTTCTGTATCCTGCAAAATTTTTCCCTCCTCCCCTTCTACTTAATAAAACGAAAATCATTCGAAAATGTGACACGAAAAAAGAAAAACTGCTGAAAAATATCAGCAGGCAGCCTGTCAAAAAAGTCCAGTAAAAAGCTGGACTTTTTTTGATAGATAAGGTATAATAGAGAAAAGGGGGTGGAGAGCATGTTGAGAAAAGAAGAAAAGAAGCGGATGCTCTCCATTCCTCTGTCATTACTTTCCTGTTTCCTCAATTTTATTTCTTATCTTTCTTATCTGCATAAATTTGTCCCTGCTCTCACAGTGTGAGCAGGGACTTTTTTGACAGACTGAGGACTGCACATTGTGAAAGTGCAGTCCTGATTTTTGGATGTATCTGGAATTATTTGGAGCGTCTGCGAGAACCATTTTTTCTGTCAGTATTACGGCGAATATCGCACATACGCTCTTCACTGCTCTGTTTGAAGTGACTCATCATATCTTCGAAAGTCATTTCAGATTCCGGCTTTTGGGGTTTAGGTTCCCAAACAATGCCCTTGTCAGCACGTTCCGAACGGCGGGGACGGGATTTCTGAGTCGGCTTTTCTTCAGCCGGCAAAGCCTTTTTAATGGACATACTGATTTTACCTTGTTCGTTGACAGCCAGCACTTTGACCTGCACGGTCTGTCCCTCGCTCAGAAATTCGTGAATGTCGCTGACATATGTATTCGCCACCTCAGAGATATGAACCATACCTGTGACAGGTTTTCCCTCTTCCACAGGAACTTCCACGAATGCCCCGTAATTTGTGATTCCTTTGACCTTTCCTTCATAGACCTTTCCGATTTCCAACTGCATAAAATAAAAAGCCCCCTGCTTGATTGAAATATATTTAAGAGCGAATTGCTCTTAGTTGTGAGAAATATCATAATAACGGCGTTCATCAGGATAAGCATAGCCGTTATTTTCGACAGCAAGTTTTTCCATATACCTGCTGATATCGTCCGATTCAATCAAATCAGCAAGTTCTTCATTTTCCGCCTTCAGAGCGTCAATTTGTTCCTCAATTTCCGCCAGTTCCTGTTTTTTTTCGGCAATGGAATTCTGTACCATGACAATGGAAACAGAACAGAACAGAACAAACATGACAATTGCAATTTTATATAATAACCGCAGTCCGGCACTAGGTTTACTGTCCGGACGTTTTTGTTTTTTTGCCATCACTGTCGCCCCTTTTCTTTATTCTCTTATCTCCTTTATTATACACCTTTTTGTCTTGATGTTGCAAGCAATTTTGGGTAAAAACTTTCTTATGAAGATATTTTTTGTTGTTTTGTACAAATCTTAACCATCCTTTTGTACAAATCCGTACAAATCCAGTGAAAGGTGCAACAAGAACCTTGTATAATAGGGTAACAGTCGGCTGACCAAGGGTGCATTCATACAGAATGAACCCCAGCAGACACCCCACGGCATAATAAACACGGAATACTCCCTTTGCAAATCCGCTTGCATAGCATAACAGCAGAATTGCCACAGACAGCATCCATAATATATCTTCAATCGCAACTGTCAAACGGTGGTGATGGGGTATCATGCGCCGGAACAGCCGGTTCAGGTCGAACAGAATTCCGGCAGGAATCCCCAGCAGACACGCACCGCCAAATAATGAAAGTTCCTCCTGAATTGTCCAGAACGTGTCTGGAATATTGCCGTTCATTTGAACAGTCTCCGGAATACAGAAGCCGGAGATTGCTGGTCTTTGTCTCCGTACTGAATCCCCCAGATATCGCCCTCAACAGAGAGATTACCATTTTCAATGCTGATATTGTTGATATGCAGTTCTCTTCCCGTAATGGTTAATTCTCCGGTTTTGGTATAGAGCACGATTTCTTTTTCGTCGAAGCGGTCAATATCTGTAATTCCTGAAATATTGAGCGTTTTCCGGTTTTCCAGAATCAAGGTATGTGGTGCGGAATTTGTGACTTCTTGCATAAGACAGATACCCCCTGTGCATTTTGTTACATCTTATGCACAGAGGGAATCAAAAAGAACTGATTATTTTGTTTTTCGTTGAGAATCGTTCCACCAGAACCACAATTTCCGGAACGCAGGGACAGAAACTTTTTCGGGTTCGTCCTGAATGGTATAATCTTCAATATCAGGGGAAATATGAAATTCTTCAGCGAGGTTTTTTTCACGGATGCGGTTTTCCGTCCATTCGCTTGCGATTTCGTAAATAAACGCCACCGACGGAGGACCAAGCACGAACCCCGGAACGCCAAGAATGCTATTCCCCAGCAGACAGGCAAAAATTGACCAGAACGGGCGCAGACCGATTGAACCGCCGACCATGTGAGGGTCAAGGTAATTGGAATCGAACTGCTGTAATATCAGAATGAGAATCAGATAAGGTATCAGCATTTTGGCATCTTCGAATAATACCAGCACTCCGGTAATGAATGCCCCCACAAATGGAC
Source organism: Ruminococcus sp. UBA3855 (assembly GCA_002392545.1). Classification (GTDB taxonomy): domain Bacteria; phylum Bacillota; class Clostridia; order Oscillospirales; family Ruminococcaceae; genus UBA3855. Next base: position 5,221 of record DGHF01000182.1, on the reverse strand, counting down.
CAAAGAACGGTACAACATTGGTAACACCCACAATCACTGCAAGCAATACCGGATACGGAAACTGAAACCAAGGCAGTAAATTGCAGATACTCAGCAATGTGAAACACAACAGTCCGATAATAAGAGAATCCACCATTTTCCCACGAATTGCGCCGTTGAGTTTCTGATTGCCACGGTGAAACCCTCTCTCAAGTCTTCTTGCAGTGCGTTCGGAAAAGATGCTGTAAGTCATTTGTTTGACCTGTCGGCGAAGTTTGGCATTATCAATCATAATATAAAGTGAAAGAATCAGTCCGACAACGAGGTTATAAATGACATTGAACACACTCTTGACACCAGTATAAAAATATCCTGCAATCTGAGTTGCCTGTGTAGGCAGTTCATCAATGAGCCAGTCACGGGCGGACTTGATACCATTGATAATGGCATCATTGGCATAAGCACCAGCGACACTGTCATTATTGAAGAATGTTTTTTTCTCGATTTGAGTGGAAAAACTATCCACCTGTGAAGGCAGTTCCTTGACAATACCGCTGATGCTGTTGGAAATTTCTGGTACAACGAGGGTCAGCAGGAGGGAAATCAATGCAACAGCCGTCAATACAGTGAGAATTGCGGAAATGACATGAACCCTCTTTTGGGTTCGGGCGATATATTCGGGAATGGTTTCATTAGGACGGAGAGGGCTTTTCCTTTTGGGTTTTTTGGGGCGGATGTCGTTGGGGTCGAGGATAATTTCAATTAAATTCTCCTCATAGAATTTTGAAATCGGGTACAGCAGATAGGCGAATATCAGCCCCCATATGACAGGGCTGATACCTGTCAGGATTTTCAGGAAAAAAGCGGAAATATTTCCTAAATACTGTAGAAGATGGAAAAACAGAATGGATGCTGCAATTGTCAGAAATGTGAAAACGGAGTTTTGTACTCTGACGTGCCATGTTTCTTTTTTTTCGTCAGAATGTTCCTTCTGCTGTGAATGGCTTTCATGTTCTTTCAAAATGTTGTCTCCTTTCGAAAATCACACAGTTTCAGGATTCCTGACCAGATGCTTCGACAGCACGGCGATACTGGATTTCCTGAGCATTGACAGCGGTTTCGTCGGTGATGGATTCGCAGTGGATGAAAGTTCCGTCGGGCTGACCGATTCTAGCCTTGACATTATCAGAAAGGCAGAGCTGAACCAATTCAAAAGCCTGTTCTTTGAGCTTTTTGTCCAGAATAGGCGCAGCCACTTCCACACGGTGAATGGTATTTCTTGTCATGAAGTCGGCGGAGCTGATGTAAACCCTGCGTCTGTTTTCAGTTCCGGCAATGTAAATTCTGCTATGTTCGAGGTAACGTCCGACAATGCTCACGATACGGATATTATCAGTATACCCCTCCACCTGCGGTTTTAAGCAACAGATACCACGGACAACCAATTCAATTTTGACACCAGCCTGAGAGGCTTCACAAAGTTTATCCATTAACCCCCTGTCACTGATGGAATTGACTTTTGCAGCGAAATAAGCTTCCTGACCGTTTTCAGCAGCATGAATTTCCTCTTCCAGCATCCGGAGAATGTGACTTCTCAGACAAAGAGGAGCGACCAGAAGCCTGTCAGAGCGTTCAACAAGGCTGTCCGTTGAAAGTGCATCAAATACATGTCTTGCATCCTCTGCGATTTGTCGGTTAGAAGTCATCAGGGACAAATCAGTATAAATTCTGGAAGTTTTCTCATTATAGTTGCCTGTCCCGATTTGAGTAAAATATTGCAAACCGTCTTTAGTACGTCGGGTAATGAGAAGTAGTTTAGAATGCACTTTCATATTATGAGGCCCATAAATGACAGTACATCCGGCATCAATAAGACGTTTCGCCCACATAATATTATTTTCCTCGTCGAATCTTGCACGGAGTTCGACCAGTACAAGGACATCTTTTCCATTTTCTGCCGCCTGACAGAGAGCTTCCACGACTCGGCTGTTAGTAGCGACACGGTAAAGGGTGATTTTAATAGTTGTGACATCAGGGTCAAGGGCGGCTTCATCCAGCAGGCGCAGGAATGGGGAGATAGATTCATAAGGATAAGAAAGCAAAATATCACGCTCGGCAATTTGGCTCATCATAGCCCTTCTTGCGGAAATATCGGAGCGGTGCTGTGGTTTATGGGGAGCGAAACGGATTTCGGGAACGTCGTTGAAATCGTATAGCTTATACACGAAAGAGAGGTCAAGCGGAATTTCCTCAAAGAAAAGCTGTTTCTTTTTGAGTCCTAGGATTTTCAAGAGGTAATCCATAATTTCAGGGTTCATATCGCTGTTCATTTGAAGGCGGACAGCTTCACGTTTTTTGCGTTTCTGAATGACTTCTTCCATAATGTCTTTGAAATCGGTAAATTCATCAGCAGCGGAATCAGAAAACTGAATTGCACCGTTTCGGGTGACACGCAGGACAGCAGCATCAATGACCTTGTAATTTTTGAAAGCCTGTGGGGCGAAATGCATAATCAAATCTTCCAGAAGGATGAAACGTCCGGACTTATTCAGGCGGATGACACGTCCAGCCTGTAAGCTGACCTGAATAATTCCCATCTTCATGCCGGATTTTGAAGCAAGCTGAACCACCACATAAAGGGCTTTATTTTTGAGGAACGGAAAGGGCTGATGTTTTTCAATGACAATGGGAGAAAGAAGAGGTCTGACTTCCATCTTGAAATATTTTTCCAAATATTCCTGTTCTTCGGGAGTGGTGTCAGAGAACTTCACGTGCATGATACCATAGTTTTTAAGCTGTTCCATAGTTCTGAGGTAGGCACGGTCTTTTCGAGGGACAAGGGCATGAAGTTCGCCAAGCATTTCATTGAGTTGTTGTTTAGGGGTCAGACCACTGCGGGAATCTTTTTTCTTAGGGTCATCTTGCATTCTGTCAAGCATCGTGCCGATACGCACCTGCACAAATTCGTCAAGGTTACTTTGGTAGATAGCCGAAAAGCTGAGTTGTTCCAAAAGAGGGACATTCGGGTCTTCGGCTTCTTCCAAAACTCTGGTATTGAAACCAATCCATGAAATTTCACGGTTCATGTAATAAGGCTGAACCATAATAATACCTCCATTCTGTTGGTTATTGATTATCTAACATTATACCACAAAATTTTCAAAAATGGAATACCTTTTTTGAGAAAATGCCAAAAAAATATTATAATTTTTTTCCAGAACCAGCATTGACATTATTTTGATGATTTGTTATAATGGAAATGAAATGCAGGAAAGGAGAAAAAATGCATGACATTACAGAATCATTATCCATTGATTGACACCATCCGGAATGCAAGGCGATTTTACACCCCAAAAAGCCTATGGGGGAAAGAATTGGTATTCATTATCGTGATGCTGTTGTCACAGCTGGCAGAGGGAATTATTATTGGGGCGAAAGTAATGCCCTCGCTGTTTGAATGGGGAGAAGAACAGCTGGAAAAGAATGGTACAATCCCCATGGAGGAATTGATGGACAAAATCTGGAATATCACAGCCGACCCCGTGAATATGAGGATAGTGCTGTACAGTACGATTTTGGGAACGCTCACGATTTTATTTTTTTGCAGGCAGATTGAAGGGCGGAGATTTGAAACAATGGGATTCCGGAAAGAGGGAGCTGTCAGGCAATATTTCATAGGAATGTTGGCAGGGTTTGTATTGTTTTCGCTGATAGTGTTGTTATCGTGGTGCATGGGCGGACTGGAATTTCATGGTTATCATGGGGGAGCGATTAGTTCCATACTGATAATATTATTAGGATTCTTATTTCAGGGGATGAGTGAAGAAGTAGTATTTCGGGGCTGTTGTATGACGACAATTTTAAGGCATCAAAATGTATACTGGGCGATTGGTTTAAATTCGTTCTTTTTTGGAATCATGCACGGCATGAACAAGGGCTTCACATTATTTGCATTGTTCAATTTGATATTATATGCAGTAATGGCGTCACTTTACGTATTGAGGACAGATAATTTGTGGGGAGCGTGTGCCCTGCATGGGGTATGGAACTTTGTACAGGGGAATTTTTACGGCTTGCCAGTCAGCGGAATTGATTCAGGCGACAAGGTATTTTCAATGTCGCTGAAAGGAGCGGACATTTTGAACGGCGGAGCATTTGGATTAGAAGCGAGCCTTGCAACGACAATTGTATTATCAATAGCAATTGCAGTATTATTATTTGCACCGTTGCCCTTTTGTGTGAACGGTCAGAAAGAGAAAAAAGAAACGGAGAAAATTGCATGAAAACAGCATTGATTACAGGTGCAAGCGGTGGAATTGGTTCAGCGATAGCGGAAACGTTAGCCAATGACGGATTTACCACAATATGGCATTACAGCGCACATTCTGAGGGCATGGACGAAAAAGCAAAAAAATACAATGGAATTGCAGTACAGGCGGATTTATCGGATGTTTCACAAATACAGCAAATGGCGGAATCAGTGCTTGCAAAGATGGGGCACATTGATGTATTAGTGAACAATGCCGGAATATCAGTTTCGGGCTTATTGACGGACATTGACAGCGAAACAAGGAGAAAATTATTTGATGTGAATATCATAGGCGCAATTGAATTGACAAGATTTTTATTGCCCTCGATGATTCACCGGAAAAGCGGATGCATTTTGAATATTAGTTCGATGTGGGGGCAGGTGGGGGCATCGTGTGAAGTAGACTATTCCGCAACGAAATCGGCAATGATAGGTTTCACAAAGGCATTAGCGCAGGAAGTCGCCCCAAGCGGAATCCGAGTGAACTGCATCACCGCCGGAGTTATCCGTACAAAAATGTTAGATTGCTATGATGAAACAACCTTGCAGGCATTAGCTGAAGAAACCCCCTTGCAGAGACTAGGAACACCATTAGACGTTGCAAAATCAGCATCATTTCTTTGCAGTAGTCAGGCAGATTTTATCACAGGTCAGATTTTAGGGGTAAATGGCGGATTTGTGATATAATTTCGGATAACAAAAAACTCCTGATGGATAATTTCAGGAGTTTTCTTCATCACTCCAGATATAACAAAACACTCCCGAAACCAAAGTTTCAGGAGTGCATACTTCTACGCCGAGAATACTTCCCCGACACATGTGGAGCGGATTACGAGGCTCGAACTCGCTACCTCCACCTTGGCAAGGTGGCGCTCTACCAGATGAGCTAAATCCGCATAAATGGTGCTTCCGATCGGAATCGAACCAATGACA
>DGHF01000233.1:5734-8398 GCA_002392545.1 Ruminococcus sp. UBA3855 | reverse complement strand
GCTGTCAAGTCTGCGAAGACTGTTGTATGGAATGGTCCTATGGGTGTATTTGAAAACCCGACTCTTGCAAAGGGTACAATTGCAGTTGCTAAGGCACTGGCTGAAACTGATGCAACCACAATTATTGGTGGTGGCGATTCCGCAGCAGCTGTTATGCAGTTGGGCTTTGCTGACAAGATGAGCCATATTTCTACCGGTGGCGGTGCATCTCTGGAATACCTCGAAGGCAAGGTTCTTCCGGGTGTTGCTGCAATTGCTGAAAAAGCGTAAGCATTAACGGACAATTTCAAAGGGTGGACAAGTGCGCATCCGTTCACCCTTTCCCATATGGGAGGTTTTTCACTATGAAAATGAAAAAATTTGATATTGTGGAATGTGCCAAGGAAAACCCGAATACTCCCATTTATGTGGCACTGTTAATCGGTTTTCTGATTGGTATGATTTTCGGATTTCTGATTGCACCTGTCAAAAAGGGTATCAGCGTAGCAAGTAATAATTCCATTACTGCTCTTGATGACGACGACGAGGACGAAGCAGAAGAAACCCCGAAAAAATCCCGCAAATGCTGTAAGAAGTAATTTGTTTTGATGAAAGGAGTTTTTCCAATGAACAAGTCTGTAAGAAAGGCTATTATTGCCGGAAACTGGAAAATGAATAAGACCCGCCCTGAGGCTAAGGAGCTGTTAGAAGCTATCAAGCCCCTTGTTGCCAATGCTGAGGGCAATGTAGAAGTTATCGCTTGCGTACCGTTCACAAACCTTGAAACTGCTGTCGATACCACAGCTGGTTCAAATGTCAAGGTTGGTGCAGAGAATGTACACTTTGAAAAGAGTGGTGCATTCACAGGTGAAATCTCTGCGGATATGCTGACTGAAATCGGCGTTGAATATGTTGTTATCGGTCACTCTGAAAGAAGACAGTATTTCGGCGAAACTGACGAAACTGTCAACAAGAGAACTGCTGCTGCTCTGGCTGCTGGTCTGAAGCCCATTGTTTGTGTAGGCGAATTGAAGTGGGAGCGTGAGTGCAATATCACAGAAGAAGTGATTGCACGTCAAATTAAGCTTGACCTTTGGGCAGTTTCCAAGGAAGATGTCAAGAAGGTTGTCATTGCTTACGAACCTGTATGGGCAATCGGCACAGGTCTGACAGCTACCCCCGAACAGGCACAGGAAGTTTGTGCTTTCATTCGTGGGCAGTTAGCAAAGCTGTATGATGAGGAAACTGCACAGGCTGTTACAATTCAGTACGGCGGTTCTATGAACGCAAAGAATGCAGCAGAACTCCTCGCAAAGCCTGACATTGACGGCGGTCTGATTGGTGGCGCATCTTTGAAGGCTGAGGACTTTAATGTAATTGTACAGGCTGCTGTAAACGGTTAAGATACGATTATAACACACAAAATAGCAGTGAATGGGCGAAATGTTACGGTATGATTTGACATACTGATGAATTCAGATTCCACAGCAACAAACCAAAAGGAAAACTATCGGTTTTTGTCCGGATTTATCTGGATGGGTTGAGTTTCTCCATGTTCTTCATGGGAATGGGGAGAGGCTGGAAAATATCTCTTTCACTGGTTAGTACGGATGAAACGTTTCCAAATTTCTGAGGGGCATTCAGATTGCATCAAGCTGTATCATGGGAAATCGTTCAGATATTTTCAGATATGGTGGTAATCAATGGGATGATGTTCAAATTCTGTCACCACGAGATGGGAAACGGTCATAACATGGGAGGGGAGTACTTCTCCTGACTGTCCGGAATGCGAGACGGAAACAATTCAGAAATACAGATTCCCGAACGTCTTCCGGAAAAAGCGGAAGGATGAATGCAAAGTCTGTCAATAATGACTATGGCGGAGAGTTTCTGCCATACTGCGAGTGAAACTGTCTCCGGTTACAAGGAGAGGGCGGAGTCTTTCAGGGCGGAGCGTTTGTCTGTGATGTGGATTCCGGAGACGGGACGGAGGAAAACGGCTTTCGTGAATGTGTAAAAACAATGCATCTGTGAATGAGATGGACAATGCAGAGGTTTATCTCTTGCGGAATGGGTATGAAAATACTGCTTGTCTGGATGATGCAGGAAACAGCATGAAAATTTCAGATGTGATGCAGTCCGTCACTGCTGGAATGTGTGTGATAATTCAAATTGATTTTGAAAGGAAAAACGAACAATGAGCATGAAATTGGTTTTGATTCGCCACGGCGAAAGTGAATGGAACAAGGAAAACAAGTTCACTGGTTGGACTGACGTTGAATTGAGTGAAAACGGTGTGGAAGAAGCTAAAAAGGGCGGTCGTGCGCTCAAAGAAGCTGGTTTTGATTTTGATATCTGTTACACTTCCTACCTCAAGAGAGCAATTCACACTTTGAATAATGTCCTTGCTGAGATGGACAGAGAGTGGTTGCCTGTTGTCAAGAGCTGGAAACTGAATGAGCGTCATTATGGTGCTTTGCAGGGTCTGAACAAGTCTGAAACTGCTGCAAAGTACGGCGAAGAACAGGTTAAAATCTGGAGACGTTCTTTTGATATTCCGCCTATGGCTTTGACAGAAGACGACCCTCGCAACCCCGCAAAAGACCCCAAGTACAGAGACGTTGACCCTGCTGAACTGCCTTTGCAGGAAAGCTTGAAGACCACCATTGAAAGAGCTGTTCCTTA
>DGHF01000233.1:0-5579 GCA_002392545.1 Ruminococcus sp. UBA3855 | reverse complement strand
GAAAATATTCCGACTGCAATTCCGCTGGTTTATGAATTTGATGATGATTTCAACGTTATCAGCAAGCAGTACCTCTGTGACCCTGACGAACTGGCTAAGAAAATGGCTGGTGTTGCAAATCAGGGCAAGGCTAAGTAATTTCGCCGTAATTGGCTGATGAATTGAACCTTTTTGAACTCCCTCTCCATGCGCAGGAGAGGGATTTTTCATTCTGACAATTTCTCTTGTAATTCGTGCCAGATTTCCACACACTTGAATTTAACCTCATATTTTTCCGGTTGTGTGAGAATTTCGACAGTTTCGCCGTCAAACCATTCCGAGGGGTCAGAAGCTACAGGCAAGCACAACGGCGGATACATCACACACCACCAATTATGCCCCTCGCCTTCTCCTATGAGAATCCGCAAAGCCTCATATGCTCCGGCTGGCATGGTAATTTCTTCGTATTCTCTTTTGTCAAATTCCATTTCTGTCAGCTGGACGGTGACACGGTCATCACAGCCATTTTTTTCAAGGACATTCTGAGCAATTAGACGAATGGTTTCTTTTTGCTGGACAGCACGTTCTTTCATTTCGTCAAGGGTATTGCATCCTGAAAAAAGCATTTCAGACTGTTTCAGCAATTCGTCACGGACTAATAATTTCAGTTGCTGGTCACGGTCAGAATCAGAATTTGCCAAAATATGCAGGCGCAGAACACCATTTTGCAAATCATTAAGTTTCTGCTCAAAGTGAGCGACATTCCCCCAGCATAATGCCAGAATTAAACCTAAGACTGCGGAAAATTCAAATTTTCTCATGTAAAATCACCTCTGTTCTGATTATGGGAAGTATTTTCTTTTTTATACACTCAATGGAAAATAATTCTTGACATGGTTTGAAAATGGTAGTATAATGAAATAGAAAATTATTACTGAAAGTGGGATGAGATATGTATTACTATGTGGATTTTGAAAATGTTGCTTGTGCTGGTTTAAAGGGAATTGCCAATTTAAAAAACTCTGATATTGTCACGATTTATTACAGTAATAACCCTAACATGGATATTGAAACTGTGAAATTACTTCTCAATTGTAAAGCAAAAATACAATTCGAGAAATTAGCAGATGAAATCAAGAGCATGAACACTAAAAATGCACTAGATATTGTTATTTTAAATGATATTTCAAGAATTATTGCAGATAAGTCAAAAGAAATGTTTATTGTAATTTCCAATGATACAGGATATGACACCATGATTCAAAAATTTTGTCAAGATAATAAAAAAATTGCAAGAGCTTCCTGCATTTCAAAAGCTCCTTCCAGTGTGGGGAATTCTTCCGCTGTGACAGTAACAAAAAATAAAATTGATAATTCAGCATTGATTGATGAACAGGCAATTATCAAATTATTTTCTGGAGATTTGAAAGAATTTTTTCCTTATCGTCATGTTATTGTGGATGTTGTTAAAAAATCAAAAACAAGATGCGAAATCAATAACTCCCTTAATAAACAGTTCGGTCAAAAATCCTCAAAATTGATGAAAGGGTTAAAACCCTATATTAAAAATATCAAGGGCAGTTAATACTAATTATCAAGGAGGGATTTTTTATGCAGATGTATGACCTGATTCAGAAAACAAGACGTTTAGAACCGCTTACCATTGAGGAAATTCGTTTCCTTGTAGGCGGTTATACAGGGGGCAGTATTCCGGATTACATGATGTCCGCATGGTTGATGGCGGTATGCTGTCAGGGGCTGACGGTTGAGGAAACTACAGAATTGACCTTTGCAATGCGTGATTCTGGGCAGTGTCTTGACCTTTCCGCTGTGAACGGAGTCACCGTTGACAAGCATAGTACCGGCGGAATCGGTGACAAGACCACATTGTTAGTTGCTCCAATTGTGGCATCTTGTGGCGGATATGTTGCCAAAATGTCCGGCAGGGGACTGGGATTCACTGGGGGGACTATCGACAAATTAGAAAGTATTCCCGATTTTTCCGTTACACTCGACAGAGAGGATTTTATCAGGCAAACGAACCAGATTGGCTGTTGTATCATTTACCAGAGTGGCAACCTTACACCAGCCGACAAGAAAATTTATGCACTCCGGAATCTGACTGCAACTGTTGACAGTATTCCTTTGATTTGCTCCAGTATCATGAGTAAAAAACTAGCAATGGGAGCTGATGGCATTCTGTTAGATGTAAAGTATGGCTATGGTGCGTTCATGAAAACCCCTGAAGAAGCAAGCGTGTTAGCTAATTTAATGGTAGATGTTGGAAAACAGGCTGGAAGGAATTGTCGTGCAGTCATTACAAATATGAATGCACCGTTGGGGTCGGCAGTCGGGAACGCTTTGGAAGTCAAAGAAGTAATTCAGATGTTGCGGGGAGAAATCCGGAATCACTTGACAGAATTATCCCTTGCACTCTCTGCACAGATGCTGACAATTTCCGGAAAGGGTGATATTATTACTTGCCGGCAGATGGCGGAAAAAGCCCTGACTTCGGGAATGGCTTTAGAGAAATTTGCTCAGATGATTGAAGCGCAGGGCGGAAATGCAAAAGTCGTGGAAAATTTGTCATTGTTGCCGGAATCCCCCGTCAGTCGTACCATCTCCGCAAGAAGTGACGGATTTATCACGGAAATTCACAGTGAGGAAGTCGGGCTTGCTTGCTTAGGATTGGGCGCAGGCAGAACGGCAGACAACCCTAATATTGATATGGGTGCAGGGGTAGTATTTCATCATTTTGTGGGAGATTACGTGCCAAAAGGAGAACCGTTGTTCACAGTCTACGGACAGACGGAAGCACTTTGTCAGATTGCCTGCAATCGTATCATGAAAGCTGTCAGGGTGAAAGAAGCCCCAGCTGTTGCAATTCCTATGATTTATCAAATTATTGAATAAAAAAATTTCCCTCTTGCATGGCAGGAGGGAATATTTTTGATACTATCTTTTTTTCGGCGGATAGGGAGTTTTGACATCTGTCAAGCCAAGCAGATAATCTGTGCTGGTGTGGTAGAATTTCGCTAACTGCACCACCATTTCAGCGGTTAATGCAATAATACCATTTTCATATTGAGAATAGGTATTCTGTGAAACATGGAGATATTTTGCAAGCTCTCTCTGTTTCAGGTCATTGTCTTCTCGAAGATTTCGGATTCGTTCATAAACCATAATATTCGCCTCCCTTATCAATTTGATTATATCACATTTTTGGGTGAAAGTGGGATATTTCGGATGGATGGGGAAATATTTTCGCCTAAATGAACAAAATATATGGCTGAAATTTGTCACATCTGACAAACTTATCGCAAACCCCTTGACAAAGTAGCAAAAATATACTATCATAGAGTTATAGAAAGTAGCAATCCGATACTAACAAGGAGCTGACCGCATGACTGAACAGGAATTTTTAAAACAGTATCACCGTGAAGATTATGACCGTCCATCCGTGACAGTGGATTTGGCATTATTCACGATTCAGGATGAAAAATTAAAAGTCCTGATGATACACCGGAAAGAACACCCATTTCAGGGAAAATTGTCACTTGTCGGGACGTTTGTGGGAATGCAGGAATCCCTTGACGAATCAGCAGTCAGGGCATTGAACCAGAAAACCGGACTGCATGACATTTATTTCGAACAGCTTTATACATGGGGAAATCTTGACCGTGACCCACGAATGAGAGTCATTTCCGTTTCATATTATGCGCTTGTGCCGTCTGAAAGTATCCAGTTACCGGAGGGGGATGCTCAATTTTATTCAGCCGACGAAATCGCAAATTCGGACGAAATCGCATTCGACCACTCTCAGATTGTCCGCTATGGGATAGAGCGAATCCGGAACAAAGTCAATTATACAGACATTGCCTTTTCACTCGTGCCAGAGGAATTCACCTTGCCACAGTTGCAAAAAGTCTATGAAATTTTGTTAGGGCAAAAACTTTATAAAGCCAATTTCCGCAAGAAAATTGCTGATAAAATTCAGCCCACTAATAAAATGACTTCCGGAGAGGCTCACCGCCCCAGTCACATTTACAGAAAGAAGGAATCCATATGTTAAACACTTTATTGAATTGGCAGACAGAAGTTTCTGAACTTCCTGTAACATCAGCCGACACATTCGCAGACGGAAAAACAGGGCTTGTCATTGTGGATATGGTGAACGGCTTTTTGACAGAGGGAGTATTGTCAAGCCCACGTTCCGCCTCAGTCTTGCCGGCAGTGGAAAAATTGTTGAAAATGGCGAACGAATACCAAATGCCAGTTGTCGCCTTTGCGGACTGTCACGAGCCGGATTGTATCGAATTCCAGAGTTTTCCGCCCCATTGCATTCGTGGGACATCTGAAAGCGAAATTGCAGAGAGTTTGCAACAAATCGGCGGTTATCTCAAAATTGAGAAGAATTCGACAAACGGCTTCCTGACACCGGAATTTCGGAAATTTTTGACAAATCATCCTGAACTTGACAAAATAATTGTTTGCGGAGTGTGTACAGATATTTGTGTGATGCAGTTCGCCTTGACATTAAAAACGTATTGCAACCAGAGTGAACGCAATTTGAATATTATTTTACCTGTCAATGCCGTGGAAACCTATGACGCACCCAATCACAATGCAGATTTGTGCGGAATGATGGCTTTGCAGTTCATGGCACAGGCAGGAATTACCTTGACAAAGGAGATTGATTGAAATGATTGATAACAGAAATTTGTCCATGTTGGTGGATTTTTACGAATTGACAATGGGGAACGGATTTTTAGAGAATGGATGCGGTCAGGAAATCGCCTATTTTGATATGTTTTACAGAAAAGCCCCTGATAATGCGGCTTATGCGATTTCGGCAGGTCTGGAACAAGTGATTCAGTATATCAAGAATCTGAGTTTTTCGGAGGAAGATATTGAGTATTTGCGGAGCAAGAAATTATTCAATGAGCCATTTTTGGAGTATCTGCGGAATTTCAAGTTCACTTGTGACGTTTGGGCAATTCCGGAGGGAACGCCCATTTTTCCACATGAACCGATTGTGACAGTCCGTGGGGAAGCCATGCAGGCGCAGTTACTCGAAACCATGATTTTATTGACAATCAATCATCAGAGTTTGATTGCCACCAAAGCAAACAGAATTGTGACCGCTGCACAGGGGCGCCCCGTGATGGAATTTGGGTCGAGACGTGCGCAAGGTTACGACGGCGCAGTCTATGGTGCAAGAGCGGCATATATCGGGGGAGTAGTCGGGACAGCGTGTGCAATTGCTGACAGGGCTTTCCAGATTCCGGCACTCGGCACAATGGCGCACAGCTGGGTGCAATTATATGATACTGAATTAGATGCATTTCGGGCATATGCCAAAGTATACCCTGATGACTGCACTCTGTTAATTGACACTTATAATGTATTACATTCTGGTTTACCAAATGCAATTACAGTATTCAAGGAACTGGAAGCCAGCGGACACAAGGGAAAGGGTATCCGCATTGACAGCGGAGACATCGCCTATCTTTCGAAAAAATGCCGTCAGATGCTGGACAAAGAGGGCTTGAATGATGTCGGAATTGTAGCCTCAAATTCGTTAGATGAGTATATCATCC
>DGHF01000229.1 GCA_002392545.1 Ruminococcus sp. UBA3855 | reverse complement strand
AGTTATTTATTTAACATTCCTAAGACTTCACTCCCACATAATGACACGGTTAAGCTGAAAATTGAAATTTGCATCCTGATTCAAATTGTATGTACCTGTTCTGAACTCCACTTTTTGTGTAATATCATATTTTTTCATCATACATTTCTCATTTGGTAAGCGGTTGCTAACAATATTATAGCACTGTTATGCAAAAAAATCAAGTATGTGTTTCGTCACTTTACAAAAACCAGCCCATATTGCAGGACTGGTTTCTGTTTCATTGTTCTGAATTTTCTTCTTTGATGGTCTTCACACCAAACACAAAATAGACAATGTGACAAATCCACACAACAGCAAGGATGATTCAAAAATCTGGCGGATTACTTCTGCTTTCTCTGGTACAATTTCAAATTTTCCGTCAACAATTTGATAGCTGTAGCAGATGCAGTTTCTTGGATGACCGTTTTCATAGCGTTTCCGTCCGAAAATGAGCTGATATCAATTCGCTGTTTTTCATTAACACATACTTTTGTCTTACCACATCTTACAAAAAATGTCAATAGAAAACAAAAATTTGAAAATGAAAACAGCCCCTCCGGATTTCTCACGGAAGGGCTGTTTTCAATGAACAATACGCAAAAATAACGAAAAAAGCTTTACGGGGTTGGATGCAGAGGTGAATCGAACCTCTGCATCTTTATCAGGTTAAGAAGAAAGGGGAAAATCATCAGGACTGCTGATATGTTACCCACTGATAACGAGCTGTCAGCGGAACATTGCCGTTAAACGGCTTCAGCCAATCATCAACACCAGTTCCGGGCCATACATTCATCATAATCTTTCCGGCTGTGCTGGGAATATTTTCAGTTGCGGTATAAACTGCTTTGCCGTCAACATACCAAGTAATATGGTCAGGCTGCCAGTCGAAGCCGTAGGTATGGAAGCCCTGAGAAGCATCAAATCCAAGGTCATACATATATTCGTGCTGACCAACACCGTTGGTGTAGTAGTTGAACTGTACCTTTGTGGTGTCCTTACCGAGGATTTCAATGTCGATTTCATCCCAAGGGTTATTGTCGGAAGGACCTGTGTAAGTGAAGAAGGAAGAAACAACACCATCATTCTTGATAGCCTGCATGGATGTTTCATAATAGCCATATCTGTAGAAATCAACAGTACGATATTCTGCACCGGAATACATGTGCTTGTTTGCACGGTCGCCGTCAATTGTCAGATTCAGACAGCCGTCATTGAAGGAAGTATTTTCCTTATACCACCAGCAGTCGAAGCAACTGCCATTTGTCCAGCCGTTGGATGCAAAGAAGTACTGAGATTCGCCGTTACGGAAATTTGCAACCATGGTAGCATTCGCATTCATTTCCGTGCCCTTGTCATCGCCGGAAACAGGCTGTGCAATTTCTGTCGTTGCTTCTGTAGGCTGAACGACCGGAGCAGAACCGCCGACAGGCAATGTGGTGAGCTTTACAAGAGACTTCAAGATATTCATAGCATCTGTATCATTGATAACCTTGTCATTGTCAACGTCTGCGTTTGCTTCGTGGATAGGCTCTTCATTCACGCCGAGCAGATACTGATTGAGTGTCAGAACGTCGATAATATCAACATCGCCGTCACCATCAACGTCGCCGTAAGTAACATTTCCGGAAGGAGTTGTGGGCTGAGTGGGTTCAACAACAGGCTGTGTAGGTTCTGTCACGGGTTCAGTCGGTTCGGTCACTGGTTCAGTTGGCTGAACAACAGGCTCATCCTGAATGGTGTTGCCGTCTGTCACTGTCATGAGGTAAGTCAGAGGAGAATTCCAGTAAATGCAGATTTCATTTGTAGAATAGCTTTCGGAGTTATCAACATAGCACTTTGCAGGAGCAACATCAGCGAGGTAAGCCTTTGCTGCACTGTCTTCCAGATTGGAATTGACACCACCAACAAGCATTGCAGGGCTTGCCTGACCCTTTGCCATAGAAGGTCTGTGGTGCGGATTCTGCGGAGAAACTGTGCCATAGCCTGTGACAAAGCATTCGCCCAACGGATTGACACCAAGCAAATAATTCAGCTGTGCTTCTGCTGCGTTCAGATAATTCTGCTCACCTGTGAGCTTGTAAGCCATGCCGAGGACAACACCGCAGTTTGCAACAGTCATATTGCTGCCCCAGTCAAACTTACTTCTTGCAACCTGATAGGGCTGTGCATTGCTGGTTTTCATGAGCTTATCTGCCTGAGCGATAACAGCGGACTTTGCTTTCTGGTAAACGTCGGAATTCTTGTCAATGCCCTTCATGGTGAGAATTGCAATATTTCCATAGTCGCCGACAGTTGCCCAGTCAAGACCTTCCTGAACGCTCATGGACTGGAGAGCGGAAAGGTAATTGTCTTTCTGTGTTGCACGGTAAAGCTGTGCAGCAGCCCAATAACGTTCGTCACGGTCGGAATTGTCGCCATATTCACCGGTCACAATATCTTCCGGATTCTGGAATAAGAAGTTCGGATTACTTTCGAGCCAGCTCCAAGCCTTTTCAGCAGCTGTCAGGCACTTGTTAGCGAAATCAGCGTCAACGTCCTTATAGAATTCATATGCCAGAGCCATTGCACCACAGAAATCAGCTGTGGAAGTAGAAGAAATCGGAGTTACAATCAGTTCAGCAGTCTCCTCTTCGGGCATACAATAGCTTGGGAATGTTGCGCAGGAAACCTTGTGATAAACACCGCCGTTGTCAGCCTGCATTTTCAGCATCCATTCGAGTTCATAACGAGCTTCATCAAGAATATCAGCTTTTCCGTTTCCGCTTTCAGGGATTCCGGTATTATCGCCGAATGCCTGAGGGTTCTCCTGATATGCATAAAGCAGGTCTGCAATGGTCTTTGCTGCGGGTACGATATAACGCCCATAGTCGCCGGCATCATGCCAACCGCCGGAAACGTCAATCTTCTGATTTGTTCCGTATACAGTCGCCATGGTATTGTGGCAAGCCGGATGAGAAAATACTTCATCCTGAATGGCTGTTCCGCATCTCTGACGATACAGCATTTTAACGGAATCAGAAAGCAAATTGCCATAAGCATTTTCGCCGATATGGAATGTATAGGACTTATCGAGATTTCCGCACTGGATGTAATAATTTCCTTCTGCTGTAACGGAAGAGAAATCAGCCTGCCAGTTGGTTTCATTGGCGTTGCTGTTCTGCATGGGTGCGGAGAGGTCGCCAGTATAAACCACACTGCCTGTATCAGCATTGACTACCTGAAATTGTGATGTCCCCTCGACATTTTTCAGAACTGCAACTTTCTTGCTGTTGGACTTGTAGCCTACCTGATTGACATTGATAGAAGGTTCATAGGGTCTGGATGCAGAATAATCAACCTGACTGTCGTCAATCAGTTCCAGTGAAACATTATCAATATAAATAGTATGTTCGGGGAGGTCTTCGCCCTGTGTTCCGCAGTTGAACAGGAGCTTCGCCATGATGTCGGTTTCCTTTTCCATTGTGAATTCATAATCAACGGTCTGCGGAGTGCTGGTCAGGTCAAGCCCCTTCCAAGTATAAGCCTGATAAGTTCCGCCGTTCTGCTGAATCATACCTTCCACGAATCTGTCAATTGTGCAGGAAATGTCATACTTCAAACGATATTTTGCATTCTGGTAAAGCGGAACAATGTCATAATAAACCTGAACAGCGTAATTCACCTGACCTACATTGGAAACCTTCAGAGCCAGTCTTCCGTTTTCAGTAGAAAGAGAGCACTTACCTCCACTCTCCTTGTAAGTACCCCAGCCGGATGTACCGTTTTCAAAGGTAGAATTGCTGATGATGTTTCCAGCGGCACTTACCGGAACATTCATAGGAACGGCAGCAGTCAGCATTGTGCAGGCTGCAAAGATTGCTGCGACCTTGCGTAACATATTTTTTTTCATGATTAAATTTCCCCTCTCAAGAAATCGTTTTTCAACTGAACCAGTTAGCGCATCCGGTTCGTTGTTGTTGTAAATATTGTACCGCAAAATCGATATATTTTCTATCACTTTCTTGATAAAAATAGTAATATTTTGATATGACCGCCAAAAAAAATTAAAGTGAAACACGATACCGTTTTTTGTAGGCTTTCGGAGTCATTTCCATGTACTTCTGAAATACCTTGATGAAATAACTCTGTGAACTGAATCCGAACAGATTACTGATTTCAAGGTCTGAATATTCCGAATATAACAGCAAATTCGCCGCCGCCTTGACTTTTTCCCGATTGACATATTCATTGAAATTCATTCCGGTTTCCTGCTTGAAAGCTCTTGAAAGATAAGAAACGCTGATTTCCAGATATTCCGCCACTTCTTCCAGTGAAATATGACTATGTAAATGTTCGCTGATGTAAGTAATCGCCATAACGATTTTTTTCGAATAAATCCGGCTGTTACGGACAATCTGCATTTTTTTAGTATAGCCTTCCAAACATTTTCTGTGTACTTCCCTGACTTCCCTTTCCGTGTGGCATTCATCCGCCTGCATGATGTACATATCACTCATCTGATAAGCCATTTCCGGAGTCATGCCGTATTTAATGCAAAATCTTGCTATCATTGCAGCAGTGACTACAAAGTGATATTTCAAGTTTCTCAGTGCATCCTTGCTCAATACTCCGCAGCCCTCACAAAATAAAGGCGCAGCAAAAAAGCGCATCATTTCCATGTCCCCTGCTCCAATGCTTTCATAAAAGGCAATTTCACGGTCAAATGATGCCCTTTCAAATTCTTCCTCCCTCTGCTGAAATAACATTTCCGCAATCTTTTTTTCAGTTTCTTCCTGCATCATAATTTCCCCTTTCATGATAATATCTAACAAATTCATTATATCATATATCGTAAAATTTGTCAAGTTTTCCAAAACAAACAACCACAGCTGAATGATTTCAACCGTGGTTCTTCATTTGTTATACTAATCCATTATCAGTGCTCCGGAATATATCCGGCTTTTGCAATGACGGCACAGAGGGCTTTTTTATCGGGCTGTTCTTTGGTGCGGATATGGGCTGTATTTCGGTTTAAATCGACTTTCGCCCATACGCCGTCAATGCTGTTGAGTGCATTTTCCACCCGTGTGGCACAATTGGAACAGGTCATTCCGTTGATTTTGATGTCAATCTCGTGGGGATAATCTGCTTTTCGTCTGCCTTTGGCGGAGTTGCTTTTTTCAGTGGGCTGGTGTTCTCCACAGCATCCGCCACCTTTCTGAAATTTCCTGACGGTCTGAACCACTGCGAAAATTATCAGCCCTGCCAATATGACAATGATAATGATTTCCGTCATGATGTTTTTTCACCGTGACTGCATCCGCAACAGCCCGAACATTGAGAACAATTTCCACAACAGGTTTTTCCCTGTTTCCTGTTTCTGATACAAATTACGACAGCCCTCACAAACAGTATTGTTATCAGAATTAACAAAATCACATCAACTGCATTCATTGAATCACCTCACAACCAGCATTCCAACCAGATAAACAACCAGCGAAACTACCCAAGCTACTGCACACTGCCATAATACCAGAGCAACTGCCCATTTTCCGCCTAATTCTCTCTTGATGGCTGCAATCGCTGCTACACACGGAGCATATAACAATGAAAATACCAGCAATGCAGAGGCTGAAATAGAATTCATTACAGTTTCCACACCGTCAGTATATAATACCTCCATTGTGGAGACAACGCTTTCTTTCGCCATGAATCCGCTAATCAGTGAAACAACAATTCTCCAGTCTCCCAAACCAATGGGCTTCATGATAGGGGCGAAAATTCCCGCAAATGATGCAAGAATACTTTGTTCGGCATCTTCCACCATATTCATATGTAAATCGAAACTCTGCAAGAACCAAACAACAATTGTTGCAATCAAAATGACAGAAAATGCTTTCTGCAAGAAATCCTTTGCTTTCTCCCAAAGTAATTGTCCAACATTTTTCGCAGAAGGCATCCGGTAATTTGGCAACTCCATGACAAAGGGAACGGCTTCCCCCTTGAATACTGTCCCTTTATAAAGACACGCCGCAAGAATTCCCACAATAATCCCCAGTAAATACAGGCTTGCTACAATCAGTCCGCCCCTCTTCGGGAAAAATGCTGCAATAAAAAAGCCATATATCGGGTATTTCGCTGTACAGCTCATGAACGGGGTCAATAAGACTGTCATTTTCCGGTCTCGTTCGCTGGGTAATGTCCTTGTCGCCATCACCGCCGGAACAGAACACCCGAACCCAATCAGCAACGGCACAATGCTCCGCCCTGAAAGTCCGATTTTCCGGAGGAGCTTATCCATGAAAAATGCTACTCTTGCAATATATCCGCTGTCTTCCAGAAGTGACAGGAAAAAGAATAATGTAACAATAATCGGCAAAAAACTCAAAACGCTCCCCACTCCGGCAAAGATACCATCAATAATTAAACCGTGAATGGCTTCATTGACATTCGAATTGGTCAGTGCTTCATCCACAACACCTGTCAGCCAGTCAATACCGCCCTCTAACAGCTCCTGCCCCCATGCACCAATTACATTAAACGTCAGCACCGACACCAAAACCATAATAATGACAAATGCCGGAAGTGCTGTATATTTACCCGTCAGGAATTTGTCAATCTTCTGACTTCGGATGTGTTCTTTGCTTTCGGTTGGTTTGGTGACAGCTTCATCACAAAGCCTTTGGATGAACGAGAAACGCATATCTGCAATGGATGCACTTCTGTCAAGTCCACGCTCTTTTTCGAGCTGTTTCACGATATGTTCCATTGTTTCTTCTTCGTTGTTGTCAAGTGCGAGTTGTGTAATAATGAGGGAATCTCCCTCCACAACTTTACTGGCGGTAAATCTCAATGGAAGTTCCGCCTTTTCTGCATGGTCTTCAATCAAGTGGGCGATTGCGTGTAAACACCGATGTACTGCACCGCCGTTTTCTGTCTTGTCGCAGAAATCCTGTCTGATGGGTCTTTCCTGATAATGCGCCACATGAACGGCATGCTCCACAAGTTCTTCAATGCCTTCATTCTTTGCGGCGGAAATCGGCACAACTGGAACACCTAATAATTTTTCCATGGTATTGACATCAATCGTTCCGCCATTCGCTGTGAGTTCGTCCATCATGTTCAATGCCACTACCATGGGAATATTCATTTCCAATAACTGCATGGTTAAATAAAGATTACGCTCGATGTTCGTCACATCCACAATATTGATAATGGCATGAGGTTTCTCATGCAGGACGAAATTTCTGGAAACGATTTCTTCACTGCTGTAAGGCGACATAGAATAAATTCCGGGTAGGTCGGTAATGGATGTATCAGGATGACCTTTGATTACACCGTCTTTTCTGTCAACTGTCACCCCTGGGAAATTACCGACGTGCTGTTTTGAGCCAGTCAGAACGTTGAATAATGTCGTTTTACCGCTGTTCTGATTTCCCACGAGGGCGAATTTCATAATTGTACCTTCGGGCAGAGGGTTGCCGTCACCTTTAGCATGGAATTTTCCGCCCTCTCCTAATCCGGGGTGTTCATGGGATTTTTTACCATGCTTTTTCACGGTTGCTTTTTGGGATTCCGTGACTGGAACAACCTCAATCTTTTCCGCATCATCAAGGCGGAGCGTAAGCTCATACCCATGCAGGCGCAGTTCCACAGGGTCGCCCAACGGCGCATATTTCATCAGCGTGATTTCCGTTTCAGGGATAATTCCCATATCTAGGAAATGCTGACGGATTGCACCATCTCCCCCCAGTTTCACGACTTTTACCGTTTGCCCTATATTTGCTTCTTTTAAGTTCATTTGTTTCTCCTTTCCAAAAAGTTGACATCATTCATTCTCTCATGAGTTTTACAGGTTGCAGTGGCTAACAACTAGAACAAAGAAAAAATTCATGACAATCATGAACGCTTTTATTATTATAACATACTTCCGGAAAGATTGCAATAGCTAACAAATAAATATTCTTACAAAAAAAAGCTTTTTCAAAATCGGCATTCTATATCATTTTCACAATTCTGTCCAAACGATTACATCAGCTAACCCCAAAAGCAAAAAAACAGACAACAATCAAAATAACTGCTGTCTGTTTGGCATTAAAATTTCAGAAAGGTTGCAAATGCTAACAGCAAAGCCAGCATTCCAAATCCCACCACAGAGAATATCAGCATATATTGCATGGGTTTTGCGCCCTCTGACTTCCGGTAAATCTGATAGGAAATCAGGCTCGCCAATGATGCGATTAACGTACCTAATCC
>DGHF01000014.1 GCA_002392545.1 Ruminococcus sp. UBA3855 | reverse complement strand
TTCAGAATGACATCTGCTGAAAGAAATGTTGCAGGTTTCTCCAATTGAATAATAGTATCATCCACATCAAAGGAAATGACCTTAATTCCGGCATTTTGTAACTGACTGTAATCAATGCCGAAAATGGTTTTCTGATACACATCAGGAATATATTTTTTTAATTCCTCATTGCTCATTGTTTCGTAAATATTCATTGAAAAATCACCTTTCAAAATTTGTCTATTTGCCTAAAAATAATGGTTTTCTTCGAATATCGTTGGTATAATTACCAATTGTATTATATTTCCGGAATGTGTTATAATAAAAGAATCATAAAGGAGGTAGGTATTTATGAAAAATTATCCTAAAGTATTAACAATTCAAGATATTTCCTGCGTGGGTCAATGTTCTTTGACCGTTGCATTGCCCATTCTTTCCGCCTGCGGTGCAGAGACGGTAATATTGCCGACTGCGGTTTTATCGACACACACGGCATTTCCCAAGGGGTTCACATTCCGTGACCTTTCAGAAGATATTCCGTTAATTACTAAACACTGGAAGGAAATTGGCATTGCTTTTGACGGCATTTACACCGGATATCTGGGAAGCATTCAGGAAATTGAAGACGTTCAGCGCATTTTTGATACATTCCGCAAAGAAGGTGCAAAAACATTTGTTGACCCTGCTATGGCGGACAATGGCGTATTATACGGCGGTTTTGACATGACCTATGCAAATGCTATGAAGCCCCTCTGTTTTCATGCAGATGTGATTCTTCCCAACCTGACAGAAGCCTGTCTTTTAACAGATATGCCCTACCGTGAAACCTACGACAAGGCATATATCACCGAAATTCTGGACAAACTCAAAGCCTCCGGCGCAAAGACCATTATTTTGACCGGAATCGGCTACACTCCTGACACCACTGGTGTGATTGTGGCAGAAAACGGCGATGTTCAGCATTATGTACATAAGCGTTTAAGCCGTGGCAGTCATGGAACGGGAGATGTCTATGCATCCGCATTTGTGGGGGCATATTTGCAGGGAATCAATGCTTTTGATTCTGCAACGATTGCCGCTAATTATACTGTCAAGTGCATTGAAAATACACAGGATGACCCCGACCATTGGTATGGTGTCAAATTTGAAACCGCCCTCCCTGAATTGATTAAAGCAATAGAACCTGAATTGATTACAGCATTCGAAATGGACGAAGTCTTTAAAATTTTAAACGGCGATTAATTCCCCCGCAAATGATAATAATTCCCTGAGCCGTTTCAGGCTGTCTGCATGGAAATAAATGTCATTGTTCAAATAGTCCTCCGCATATCGTACAGCCAGTTCAATGGTCATGCAAAAAACGGATGGTATCAAATATTCTTTTTCGTTCTCCGTGAGAAATAATGCCGATTGCAGATAGC
This sequence comes from Ruminococcus sp. UBA3855, assembly GCA_002392545.1. Classification (GTDB taxonomy): domain Bacteria; phylum Bacillota; class Clostridia; order Oscillospirales; family Ruminococcaceae; genus UBA3855. Next base: position 6,907 of record DGHF01000014.1, on the reverse strand, counting down.
CCCTTTCAAAAGCCTGATATTTTTCAATATGAAATTCTGTCCCCATCAAGGAACGGACGGCATCGCCGTAATCTGTCAATACCGTTCCCATCATGAGGGTATCAAGGTCAATGACGGCAACAGGTTCAAAACTATTTGGATTCAATAAAATATTACTGCATTTCATATCCCCATGTAATACACGCATGGGGAATTTTTTCATCTCCAGACCATCCACCAAAAGGCAAGCCGGATTTTCATATTCATGAAGCTGTTGCAATTCGTCTGCAATCAAAGAAGCCCTGCTGAAATGATTCCGCTCCACCGCTTTCCAGAGACTGGAAAAACGTTTTCGGGTATTGTGAAACTCCGGAAACGTGTGATACAGTTCCGACACTGGAAAATCTGTCAGCATCTGATGAAATTCCCCGAACGCATAGCCCATTGATTCAACCGCTTTCAGGTTGTCAGTATTTGCCAAAGTGACCCCTTGAATTTTATCCATGATTCGCCAATTGTCAAGGAGGGATTTTCCATTTTCAGTCTGATAAAAATGCAGTGTCTGCACATGGGGGTAATGTTTCCGCAGATAATCCGTCACTTTGACAATATTCTGCATGATTTGTTCAGGGCACTGCAATGCATGAGAATTGACACGCTGTAAAATATATGCCCTTCCGTCTTCCATTTTGATGAGATACGTCTGGTTGATATGCCCTTTTGTGATGAGCCGATAAGATTTCATTTTCCCCGAAATTCCGAAATTTTGAATGATATTCCCGAAACTCATAATTTCCTCAGTGTTCTGTAAATGATGCGGATTTTATCATCTGCCTTTAAATAGCCGTCAAGGTGATAATGTCCAGTATACCATTTTTTGAATGTAATCTTGCTGTAAACCTCATCCAAGAAGTCTGTCAGGGGGTTCGCCGGATATAATTCATGTTCTTCGTAAAGTGTCGCCTGTAATGATGACGGTAAACTATGTGTTAATACAATGTCCACATCCCAATTGTAGCGGTCTAAATTTTTCTGGGCTTCTTCGAAATCAGATTCTGACGGCATTTCCTCCGCCCACCAGCTGACCCCTTCTTCACGTCTGTACTTGTCATGAGACTCCGCACCGCCAAGGGTGAAAATTTTCTTTCCCTGAAGTTCGAACACCTGCCCCCTTGCAAGATGAAAAATACTGTCGGAAATTCTGCGGATTTTCCCGCCGTTCCACTCTTCCACCGGATAAGAATGGAGCATATCGAAATTTTCGTGATTGCCATCAATGAATAATGTCGTAAAGGGCTTATGATTCAGCCATTCCCTCCAGTACAATTCAGAATGCGAATTATCCCACAACAGCCCGAAATCTCCGCAGATAATCACATAATCCTCTTTTGTGAGAGATTGCACAATCGGATACCATTCATGATTCTTGCGTGAGAAACGTGTTGCCTTGTCAGTATCTTCAAAGCCGTGGATATCTCCTGTAATAATCATCATAATTATGTCACTCCTTTCATTTCCTAATTGTAACAAATTCAATCAATATTGTCAAGTACTTTACAAAAAAACCGCCCCTAAGGACGGTTTCAATTATTCGATTTCTTCTAAAAATTTCGGGGGAACATTCGCAGTCAGCCACACCCCATTCACCGACAAATAAAATACATACCCCTGCCGGAACATCTCACCAGATTGTACCCTGAAAATATGGGGCTTTCCGTGACGTTTTCCCACATTCAAAGCCGTTTCTTTATCTTTGGAAAGATGCACATATAAACGGCTCATGGGTTTCAAACCCTCGTTCCGGATGGAATCTGCAAAGCGTTCCGCCGTCCCATGGTACAAATATTCCGGCGGTTCAGTCTCTTTCAATTCCACATCCACCAAAACAGAATGCCCCTGATTAGCACGGATTTTGGTTTTGTCCTCGTTATAAGAGTAGCGTTTTTTGTTGTTGGTTTCGACGATTTCGTCAAGGAAATCTCTGTCAAGGAAATATTTTCCGGTTTTATTGACACCATGAATTAACTCCTCTACATCCGCCCAACCATGTTCATCTAATTGAATACCGATTGTTTCAGGCTGATGACGTAAAATCAGGCTGAGAAATTTCCCTGTTTTCACGGGGTCACGTTTTGGATTTGGTTTCATTTTGGTTCAGCTCCTTTTCTAATTATATTCGTTGATGATAAATCAGAATTTATTATTCAGCATAAAACTCAATTTTACCACACTTAGGACAAATTGCTGCTTTGATTTGTTTCTCATCTTTTTCCTTTTTCAATGAAATATAAGCCAATAATGATGCCCCATGAATCTTTAATTCATAGTCCATTTTCATTTCTTCATTACAATTATTGCATTTCATTTATTTTTCCTCCTCTCTAAAAATTCCGATTTATCAAAAAGGGTGAACTTTCGCTCACCCTTTCCATTATTTCTTCTTAGGGGGTTGAACTGTTCCGGTGTTATGCCCTGAAACAGAGAGACGATTCAATGCACGCTGCAATTTCAAATTTGCACGTTCCAAGCGGTCAGGCTCATTCTGAGCAGCTTCAATTTTAGCAAGGGCATCTTCTCTGGAGCGTTCCGCCCAATCGGGGTCTATTTCCTCCGCCCATTCTGCCGCCGTGGTGATAACAGTCGTTCTCTCGTCAGAGACTTTCAAAAATCCCTGTGCAACGGCTGCCCTTCTGAAATCGCCGTTTTCCATCTTGACAGTGAGTGCGCCAGTTTTGAGAATCGCCGCATATCTGGTATGATTGGCTAAAATACCAACATCCCCCTCAGTGGTTCTTGCAATGACCTCTTGCACGTCGCCGTCAAACAGAATCTTGTCAGGGGTCACAATCATAAAATGAAAAGTCGTCATGATGAATTACTCCTGCATATTCTTCGCCTTTTCCACGGCTTCTTCAATTGAACCTACAAACAAGAATGCTGATTCGGGTAAATCGTCATGTTTTCCCTCAATAATTTCTTGGAAACCACGGATAGTTTCTTTCAAGGGTACATATTTCCCCTGCATCCCTGTGAACTGTTCCGCAACAGAGAAAGGCTGTGACAGGAAACGCTGTACTTTTCTGGCACGCTGTACAATTTTCTTGTCTTCTTCGGAAAGTTCGTCCATACCCATGATAGCAATAATATCCTGTAATTCGTTGTATCTCTGTAAGATAGTCTGAACGGCTCTCGCAGTCTCATAATGTTCTTTTCCGACAATTTCAGGGGCTAAAATTCTTGATGTACTTTCGAGAGGGTCAACAGCCGGATAAATACCCAAACTTGCGATATTACGAGACAATACCGTTGTTGCATCCAGATGGGCAAATGTTGTTGCTGGTGCAGGGTCTGTCAGGTCATCAGCTGGCACATAAACTGCCTGTACAGATGTAATTGACCCTTTTCGGGTAGAAGTAATACGCTCCTGCAATGCACCCATTTCAGTGGCAAGTGTCGGCTGATAGCCAACAGCGGACGGCATACGCCCCAACAGTGCAGATACTTCCGAACCTGCCTGAGTAAATCGGAAAATATTGTCAATGAATAACAATACATCCTGACCCTCCTTATCTCTGAAATATTCCGCCATTGTCAAGCCCGAAAGACCTACACGCATTCTAGCCCCCGGAGGTTCATTCATCTGCCCATAAACGAGGACAGTCTTTTCGAGAACTCCGCTTTCCTTCATTTCGTTGTAAAGGTCGTTACCCTCACGGGTACGCTCTCCAACACCAGTGAATACAGAAATTCCGCCGTGCTGGTTAGCTACGTTGTTGATAAGTTCCTGAATCAATACCGTTTTTCCGACACCAGCACCGCCAAACAAGCCGATTTTACCGCCTTTCAGATAGGGGGCTATCAAGTCGATAACTTTGATACCAGTTTCCAAAACTTCTGAACCGCCTGTCTGTTCCTCATAGCTGGGGGCTTCTCTGTGAATCGCCCATCTTTCTTCTGTATTAGGAGCAGGCTTTTCGTCAATGGCTTCCCCTAACAAATTGAACATTCTGCCGAGGGTTTCTTTTCCGACAGGTACGGAAATAGGTGCGCCCGTATCAATGACATTCATTCCTCTGATAAGCCCGTCTGTACTTCCCATCGAAATACAGCGGACAATATCATCACCGATATGCTGTGCAACTTCAATGACAAGCTGTTTTCCGTTCAGCTCCACCGTCAAAGCGTTGAGCAGTTTCGGGAGTGCATCTTTTGCAAACCGCACGTCAACAACTGCGCCGATAATCTGCACAATTTTTCCTATATTCTGCATGATAATATCCTTTCTACCAAATTTTAGAAAAATTTCATTCTGACTGTTGATTTTTTGTTGCTTTCTTTTTCTCTTCTTTGGAAACGAGATTTCGATAAATCCCCATGGGGATAAATGTAAGTGCCATTGGCACACAAGCATATCCAGCGTTGACTCTTCCACCATTGAAAATGACATATCCTGCCCCGACAAATGTCAGTACAATAAATACTACCCAAAAAATCAGAACGACTTTTTTCATCATAACTCCTCCATTATTCCAGCGCATTCGCACCGCCGACAATTTCGGTCAGTTCCTGTGTAATTGCGCCCTGTCTTGCACGGTTATACTGCAAGGAGAGATTCTCAATCATTTCAGTAGCGTTATCTGTCGCATTTTCCATGGCGGTACGTCTTGCCGCCTGTTCGGATGCGAACGACTCCACGATTGCACCATACAAAAGCCCTGCGACGTACTGCGGTACGAGCTTATCAAAAACGGCTTCCGGACTAGGTTCATATTCGACAGCGCATTTTCGGGGGTGATTTCCGGCTAAATTCGTGAGGGGAATCACCTGCATACTTTGCGCTACCTGCGAAATGGGGGAAACGTAGTTCGTGAAAACAATCTCAACATTCTGGATAGAAGTATGTCGTTTGTAAGCATCCAGAATTTCTTCCGCCATCTGAATGCCCAAATAAATATTAGCGTGTTCGGCTACATGGTCATAGGCTTTCAGAATCTTGACTTCTCTGTGTTCGAAATAATCAACAGCCTTCTGACCAATCGGCATGACAACCGGATTACCGCCTTTTGCTTTGAGTTCATCAATTTTAGCCTGTGCAATCTTGAGGACGTTTGAATTGAAACCGCCTGCAAGCCCTCTGTCACCTGCAATGACAACCAGAATCATCGCTTCATTTTCGGTTCTCTTGTGGACGAACTGGGAATTGAAATAGGGGTCTTCTGCGGCGATTTCCGCCATCAATTTATAGGTTTGTTCAAAAAAGGGTCTGACCGCTTCGGCACGGTCTTTGGCTTTGCGGAATTTGGAAGAAGCTACTAACTCCATAGCCTTTGTAATCTGCATGGTACTCTCTACGGAATGAATGCGCCGTTTAATGTCCTTCAGGTTTGGCATAACGATTCACCCCGTTATTCGTACTGACTGCCGAAAGCAATCAAAGCTTCTTTGAGCAATCCCTCATTGGCTTGAGTCAAATCTTTGGTATCCAAAATATCACGCAAAATTCCCGAATGTTCTTCACGCAGATATGCAAATAATTTTTCCTGATAGTCTGCAATTTTCGCAACAGGGACATTTTTCAAGTAACCCTTAGTCACGGCATAAATAATACATACCTGCAATTCCACCGGAACAGGAGCATTTCTGTCCTGTTTCAGGACTTCTACAATTCGTTCACCCATTGCAAGGCGGTTTTTCGTGTCTGCATCCAAATCAGAGCCGAATTGTGAAAATGCCTGCAATTCACGGTACTGTGAATAACTCAGTTTCAATGAACCCGAAACCTTTTTCATTGCCTTAATCTGTGCAGCCGAACCAACACGGGAAACCGAAATTCCGGGGTTGACTGCCGGACGGATACCAGCATTGAATAAATCTGTTTCCAAGAAAATCTGTCCGTCTGTAATGGAAATGACATTTGTCGGGATGTAGGCGGAAACGTCTCCGGCTTGTGTTTCAATGATGGGTAATGCCGTCAATGAACCACCGCCATAATTTTCATTGTAGCTACAAGCACGTTCCAACAAACGAGAATGTAAATAAAATACATCCCCAGGGTAAGCTTCTCTTCCGGGGGGTCTCTTCAACAGGAGGGACAATGCACGATATGCAACGGCATGTTTTGACAAGTCGTCATAAACGCACAAAACGTCTTTTCCTTGGTCGAGGAAATACTCACCCATTGCACAGCCTGAATATGGTGCAATGTACTGCAACGGTGCAAGCTCCGAAGCGGTCGCAGAGACAATAATTGTATAATCCATTGCTCCGGCTTTTCTCAGAGTTTCGGCAACATTCGCAACCGTGGAACGCTTCTGACCGATTGCGACATAAATACAAATAATGTCCTGCCCTTTCTGGTTGATGATGGTATCAAGGGCAATTGCTGTCTTGCCTGTCTGACGGTCGCCAATGATTAACTCACGCTGTCCACGTCCAATCGGAATCATGGAGTCAATCGCTTTGATACCAGTCTGTAAGGGCTTATGAACGGATTTTCTGGTAATGACACCAGATGCCACTTTTTCAATGGGGGCACGTTCTGTTGTGTTCAATTCACCTGCACCGTCAATCGGCTGACCCAATGCATTGACGACACGCCCAAGGAGCGCATCTCCCACCGGAACGGACATGATTTCCCCTGTCCGCTTGACGGTTGAACCCTCCATAATATCAGCATCAGAGCCAAGCAACACCGCCCCGACACTGTCCTGCTCCAGATTGAGAGCCATACCATAAGTACCGTTCTCAAACTGAATCAGTTCACCGGACATACATTTATCAAGACCGTGAATATTAGCGATACCGTCACCAACTGTAATGACAGTCCCCACATCAGAAAGCTGTAACTTTGACTGATAATTTTTGATTTGGTCTTTGATAATGCTGGATATTTCATCCGGACGTAAATTCATGATTACACCTCAATTCT
>DGHF01000104.1 GCA_002392545.1 Ruminococcus sp. UBA3855 | reverse complement strand
ATATTTTGCGGAATGGTGTGCGTGCTTATGTACCGCCCATAGATGAAACCGCTACAGAACCGCAGGAAACATCCGAAAATCCTTCTGATAGTGAAGAAAATCCGGAGGATTCTTCATCATTGCTGGATTTTGGAAAAGCTGTAGAAGCCCTCAAAAATCAAAATAAAATTACCCGTGCTTCTTGGAACAGCTCTGATAAATGGGTAGAAATGGTGACAGATGGCACTGGTGCAACATATTTTCAAATTCACCATGAAGACGGAACTCAAGTTCCATGGATGAGCAATGAAGAGGACTTGCTGGCTGAAGACTGGCTTATCCTCAAATCAGAATAGGAGATGAATATCATGCGTTTTCAATCCAGCTGGCTGTATGCCACTGTTTTAGGAATTACTTATGTCATTGGCTTTCCGTTCGTGATTGGTGAACTTCGGAAAACCGCCATGCTAGAGGTGCAAGCTGTTCCCGTTCAGACAGAAGAAACAACAGCTCCTGTTTCTACAGAAACCACAGAAAATGCCACTGCTCCTACAGAAGTCCTTCTGGAAGATGGTGTCCGAAAAATGAAAATGCCGGATGAAATCTCTCCTGCATCTACAGAAACAGAAGCAGTTTCCGATGATGGTGTCCGCAGAATGCAATTGCCAAGTATCCTTGAAAATACGAATGATGATGCACCATTAGAATTTGTTACCAGTGGTCTTTCTTATTTTGCAGATGCTTTGTTTGTGGGTGATTCCAGAATGCTGGGAATCTGCAATTTTGGCACAATCACCAATGCTGATTTCTTTTGTACTGGTGGTTTAGGTGCAATCAATCTTGTGGAAGGGATAACAGTGGACGGAGAAACCTTTCAGCAAAGATTAAACCGCAGAAGCTATGGAAAAGTCTATGTTATGGTGGGAATGAATGACGTTATCTATGGCGTGGATGAATTCAAGGATAATATTGTAAAGGTTTTCCAGATGATTCAGGAGGCACAGCCCAACGCATTGATTTTCATGATGGCGAATTTGCACGTTTCTGAAAAAGTCAGCATTGAAAAACCGGGGTTGGGAAATGACAGACTGGATGCAGCGAATCAATACATGCAATCATTGACGGATGGAAGGAAATCGTTTTATATTGATGTCAACCCCCTGTTTGATGACGAAAATCATTGTCTGCCTGCTGAAAAAAGCGGAGATGGAATTCATATTTCTGGTGATGATTATGCGGTATGGTCTGATTGGCTCTTTACTCAGACCATCACCAAAGACAGCAAGCCAAAACGTGATACAACCTATTCTTTCTCAGATGCATTGACCGCCTTAAAAGAAAATCATAAAGTCACTCGCTCAGTTTGGGAAAGCAGTGGAATTTTATTACAGATTGCCCTCCCTGACCCTGCACAGCAGGATGATTCTGCTCTTGACAATCAACCCATTATTCAAATGCGTACCGCAGATTATAAAATTGTTCCATGGGAAGCAACAACAGAAGATTTGCTTGCTTCTGACTGGGTTATCTTTCAATGAATATCCTGATTCCAAAACTATCGCATGCTTTATGTGATGGTTTTTGGCTTTTTGTGGAATAGTATCCGAACAAATCCCCAGTACCAATATAGATACTGGGGATTTTAGTGTTTTTGTGTGCAAAATCTTTCACTTAATGAAATTTTCAGTGACACTCTCCCCTGCCTGTAGAGGCGGGGGAAGATGCCATCAAGATTATTTAACAGGAAGTGTAACAAGATTGACAAGGGATTTCAGAATATTCATTGCATCGTCATCAGCAACATTACCATCAAGATTGACATCAGCATTGATTCTTGCCTGTCCGGAAATATCATCACCAATGCCGAGCAAATATTGATTCAATATCAATACATCCACAATCGTGACAGCTTCATCGTTATTCATATCGCCCAATACTCCAGATTCATTCAGATAAACCGCCTGTACTTGGGAATTCGTTGCATAAGTATCAGCGGTAGACCCCTGATAGCAGTGTACAATAAAATCATCAATCGGGGAATCAACAAAAATATAGGAATATTGCCCTGTAGGGGTAAAAGTAGAAAGCCATCCAAATGCTTCATTGCCAATACTTGCATTTTTAGTCAGAATTGTGACTTCCGGCAAAGATTTGCAATTGACAAATGCTTCATTTCCGATTTTCGTCACACCAGCCGGAATTTTCAAAGAAGTCAGAGCCGTTCCGGAAAATGCACTTTGTTCAATGGTTTTCAGACTTTGGGGTAATTGAACAGTTTCCAACGCACTGCATCCCTTGAAAGCACTTTTTCCGATTTGGGTAACACCTTCCGGAATGACAACAGAAGTAATTGCAGTATTACTTTCAAAAGCACTGCCTAAAATCCCCGTGACACCATCCGGAATGACATAATCTCCAGTAACATTACTGCCGTCAATCAGCAAATGATTCATAATCAGAACCGGAGTTTCACTCAGCATATTATTCAGCCACGGAGTTTTTGCAAAAGCATTGTCACCAACCAGCTCAAGACTATCTGGAATGGTAATGCCTTCCAGTCTCTGACACTGATAAAATGCTTCTTTTCCGATAATTTTCACCCCGTCTGGAAGAATGACTTCTGAAACGTAGTCTTTGCTTTTCCCGAAAATCTGCGAACCAATAACCGTGACACCATCCGGAATGCGGACACTGATGGGAGTATTTTCAATGCTGGGTAATTCTGCTGGTTCAATTTCAGGGAGCTGAACACCCAAGGAAGACTGACCGACAATGACACCGCCGTTTTGTTCGCACAGATAAGATGTTACCCATGCCAGAGGGCTGTTCCAGTTGATAGTACATTCATTGACGGAGTACGCTTCAATATCATCAATATAATATTTCTGCGGAGCTGTTCCGTCCTTCGCCCAAGTGGTCAGCTTGACAACAGAATCTTCCAATCCGGTATTCGCACCACCCACGAGAACCCCACAAGGAGCTTTCGGGAATGTGGAATCAAGAGATTTCGCCCAGAAACGGTGATGAGGATACTGTGCACTGTGAACACCATAACCAGTAATATAAGAATAATCCATAGGATTACGACCAAGCAGATAATCCATTGCACCCACAATGCCATTGAGATAATCCGCATTTGGAGTGATGTCATTTGCATAAGCTAAAATAATTGCATTATCAGCCACAAAGGAATTGGAAGCCCACACATAATTGCCGTCATTTCCACGATAGGGCAAACCATAACCCTGTTCATTTTCAATCTGGATATATTTGTCAGCTGTATCAGTCAAATTTTGTTGCAGAGTATGATTTTCTTCAGCGGACAATTTACTTTCATTTAACAGCAAGGACAATGAACCCAAAGAAGCAGTGTTTCCCCAGTCGAAACTGCCACAGATACCATCAGCCTCACCACCGTTCAAAGTGGAAGGAATTGCTAAATTCCAAGCAGAATTCTGCATATCTTCATGATAAATATTGTCACCGGTTGCAAGGTACAATTCACATGCAGCCCAATAAAATTCATCTGTGACATCATCATCCCCATAAGCACCGCCACCGCCATATTCTGTGAAAGGTGCATACATATCAGGGTGCTTTTTTGCGGATTCATAAGCATTTTTAGAAGCAGTCAGGCAAATTTCCGCAAATTCAGGGTCAATATCTTTCCAAAGGCGATATGTCTGCGCACCGCAGGCAGCCAGATTGAGAGTCGCCGCTGTTGACGGGGGCATTAAAATTCGTGCCTGTTTGTCATTGGCGGGGCTTGTCGCCAAGGCTGTCCATTTTTCGTCATGAACTTTATGATAAACCATGCCTTGATAATCGCCGTCCTGAACAATCATTTTCAGCATCCATTCCATTTCATAACGAGCTTCATCAAGGAGGTCGGCACGGTCATTGGTATTTTCAGGGAGTTTCATCGCCCCGTCCTGATAAGCGTTTTCTGTTCCATGCAGTAAAGCTCTTTCATAAAGATTTTGAAGCATCCAGAGGGAAATACCGCCATTGACAACATATTTCCCATGGTCTCCGGCATCATACCAGCCACCAGTCACATCCTGTTTTCCTGATGAACCGTCATAACCCCAGATATTTTGAATTGTTGCAACATCTGACACATGACCGGCAGGGCGTGAAAGTTCTTCTGTATTGCCGGAAGTGATATATTGGGATTCAATGTCAATCCCTGAACGGCTTTGATAGAAATAATTCAATGCATCATAAACCAATCCGGAATAGATTTCATTGACACCGATTTTGAATAATTTCGACTCTGCACCATTGGAGGCTTTCAAATAATATGTACCCTCTGTTGTGAAGCTGGAAAAATCCAGAATCTGCACAGTATCTCCGGATTCCTCATCCAGACCAAACGGAGTAGAAACACCGGAATATACAGCATTTCCGCTCTCATCAAGAAGCTGAAATTCCGTTGCTGTCTCGTCTTCGGTCAGAAGGGTTGCCTTTTTCATCAGGTTCGGGAAATATCCAATTTGATTAGTCAAAATTCCGGCACGTTTCCAAATTTTTGCTTCTTCGGCTTCTTTTTCGATTCTCTCTCTTTCGGCATCAATTTCAGCAAGAGCATCCTCAACCACTTTTGATGCATCAATCAGAAAACCATTGACAATCACAAACGGAGAAATTTCTTTCTGTTTTGCCAGCCATGCAGTATCTGTGAAAACAGCGTTTCCAATCTCGGTGACACTTGCAGGAATATCAATATTTTCAAGTGTCTGACAGTCATTGAAAGCATAATTTTCAATCGTAGTCAATGTTGATGGCAGTGATACACTTGTCAGATTTTTGTCATGCCAGAACGCCCCCGAACCAATGGAAACAATTCCCTCCGGAAGGATGACCTCTTTCAGGGATGCCATGCTATAAAAAGCAGTTGCACCGATTCTGGTAACAGGCAAGCCGTCAATCATTGCCGGAACTTCGACTGTTTCGGCGGTTTTGTCGCATTTTGTAATAGTGATGCTGTCATTCTCCACGACATACGTTAAATTTTCGTAAGTCAGCTCCTCATCGGCAGCACTCACCACAGCGGAACTGGTCATGATACTGGGCGCAGGTAATCCAGTACACAGGAGACACAATGCCGTTGTCAGCGCAGTAATGGTGTTTTTCTTCATTTTTAACCCTCTCTTTCCTGAATAACAAAAGTGAATTCTTTTTGTAATTATTCAGTGATGGAAACAATTATAACATAAAGCATTCACTTTGTCAAGAGATATTACCCAAAATTGTACAAATTTATCAAAGTAATTTTTGAAAATTTTGATTGACTTTCATTCCGTTTTGTGATATAATAATAATTGAGTAAGTGTACTTTCTTATTTTCAAGATTTCTCATACCAAGTTAAAAGACAGGAATAACATAAACATTCATAATTTTATATATTTGAGTAAAAAATTTTTTTATGTACCATTCAATAGTAAATAATGCAGAAACAGAAGGTGATTGATATGAAAAAAAATTTGATGATTGTATTATTATGCTGTCTCTTAACAGGCTGTAGCAGTAAAAGTGACGTAACAAGCGGTAATCAAACTGCTGTTACATCTGACAAGGATATCAGCAATATTTCTTATTTAGACATTACATATGGGAAAGACTATACAGACTTGCAGGCAGACATCATTTTCCTGACAAGTCGTTCTGACCTGATAGTTGATACAGAAGCCCCCTTTGAATTTCCGGATTACTTGAGGGAATTCAATGCAGTATACCCTAATATCAATGTTTTTGTGGAGTCTGCTACAGATTATGATTTTGATATTGGCAACAGGCTTGTATCTGGAAACTGGGGAGAAGTGTGCAGTATCCCTGGAGGTGTCCAGAATTCTGAACTTGTCAATTATTTTGAACCCTATTTTACAATAGAAGAAAGCGGAGATAAATACCATGCCATAGATTCCAAAGTGTATGATAATATTGTTTATGGTCTTCCTTCTGGTATTGATGTGCAGGGAATTGTTTACAATAAAAAAGTGTGGTCTGATGCTGGAATTACAGAACTCCCTAAAACCCCTGAGCAATTTTTAACAGATTTACAGCTGATTAAAGATAAAACTGATGCAATCCCTCTCTATACTAATTATAGTGCAGGATGGCCTTTAGTCAACTGGGATTTTCAGGCTGTAGGTTCTGGGGTTGGTGTGGATAATTATATGAATGATGTTATGCCGAAAACCAAAAGACCTTTTGTGGAACAGGCGGACGGTACTGGACCTTATGCGGTGTACAAACTTCTTTATGATTGTGTCAGCAGTGGTCTGGTAGAAGAAGACCCCCATTCGTCCAGCTGGGAATTATGCAAAGGCAGAATCAACAATGGTGAAATTGGCTGTATGGTGTTAGGAAGTTGGGCGATTTCGCAGATGCAGACAGCCGGAGAACACGGCGACGACATCAGTTATATGCCGTTTCCTATTTCCATTCAGGGGAAGCAATACGCACTTGCAAGCAGTAATTACTGTTACGGAATTGGGAAAGGTTTAAGCGATGAAAAACGGCTTGCTTCTATGATTTTTGTGAAATATCTAGTAGAGGAATCAAAATATGATTTTAACAACAGCAGTATTCCTGTCTTAAAAACAAATGAATATCCCGACATCTTAGACAATTTTGATGGTGTAAACTTTGTGACAAACAGTACAATCAGTGAAGAGTTTGAAAAAATAAGCCGTGCTACCGTCGGTGTGAATTATGATTCCAAACATCTGGAAAATGTGGTTGATGCCGCAATAAGTGGAAATTCCTTTGATGAACTGATGAATAGCTGGAATGATGCTTGGGAGGCTGAATTACTATCTGAGGAGTGAGTTCACATGGTGCAAAAATTTATCAATAAATTTTTGATAGCATCTGTCCTTTTAAGCAGTATCGTAGGTGTAACTGGTGTCATCTATAGTATCAGCACTTTGAACATAGAAAAAGATAACTGTTATGCCACATTACTAAGTGCAACAGATGAGGCTTGTTCCAAAATTGAAAGCAATTTCAAAAATGATAAAGCGTCATTGAGAATGCTCGCCAAAGTCATAGGACAATCTGAAGATTTGGAATCCAACGAAGTCAACAATCAGATGGGTACTTATGCAGTCAATAATTACATCACCAATATCGCCATCCTGAATTCCGATAACAAGATATTGCAGTCAAGGCATGCGAATGTAGAAAATAATGTCATCTCTTATGAGGAGGAAATTGCCAAGGGCGAACATATCAGCAATTTACAGTTATCCACGTTTCTGAAAGATAAATATGTATTAAGAAATTATGTCCCGATTGGTGGCAGAGGCAGTACAAGGGGATTATTATTCACGGAATTGGATGTAGATGCACTGGTAAAAGCATGGTCACCCAGTATTTACGAAGGTCAGACAGCTTTTTGTATTGCAGACAGAAACACGGAAGAAATCGTAGTCAATGGCTGGAATCAAAATTATCATACATTATCTGACATCCAGAATGAGGAAATTGTCACCGGAATCAAAACGAAAGAAGAGGGCTATTCCGAAATCACATTGAATAATGAAGACTATTTTATTACCTATAAGCCCATGAATATTGAAAATTGGGATATTATCATCATTGTGAAATCACATATTGTGCTAGCCCCAGCTATGAAAATCAATACCAATTTAAGGAATTTTCTGCTCTCATGCATGGGGATTTTCATTGTCTATCTGATATGGATTATGAGATGTAACCTTGTCGCCATCAAAGAAGCGAAGGAAAATGCAAACAAAGATGCCCTGACAGGTCTCCTCAACAGAAACAGCTATGAAGAATACTGTTCAAATTATTGCAGTGAAAATGTCTGTTGCATTTATATTGATGTAAACGGCTTGCACGAAATCAACAACGAAAAGGGACATATGGCAGGAGACACAATGCTGAAATTTGTCGCAGATACTTTGAAAGAGTCTTTTAAGGGTGAAAAAATATTCAGAATCGGCGGTGATGAGTTTCTGATATTCAGTCAGGAAGAGAATACCATTCTCAACAGCATCATGGAAACCGTCAATTCTGCAATTACCGCCTGCAATTACCATATTTCCTATGGACTGGCAGAGGGGGCAGACTTAAAGACCGTGATAAAACAAGCTGAAGTTCTGATGTATGCCATGAAAAAAGAATATTACGAAAAACTTGGTAAAGAAGTCAGAAATAAACTTGATGTTGCAAAGTGAATACTGCAAAATACCGCACCTCCTAAAGAGTGCGGTATTTAATTTGCCCCGTCATTATTAGGAGTGACATCCTCCCCCGCCTAAGAAGCGGGTTTTTTTTTGCTAATCTTTGATAAAAAATTTCAGAAAATATCAAAAACCTATTGACAACTGCTGTCATATCTGCTATACTGTATATAACGAGATATTAACAGTATGTCAAAGGAGCGTTCCATGAAAATCGTTATCAAGAATAAATCAGAGTTGCCAATTTATGAACAGATTGAGCAACAAATGAAAGCGCAGATTTTGGACGGCACAATTATGGAAGATGAACAGTTGCCATCTATCCGACAGCTTGCACGGGATTTGAAAATCAGTGTTATCACCACAACAAGGGTTTATAATGACCTGTCAGACGAGGGATTTATTATTTCTGTTGTGGGCAAAGGCTATTTTGTCGCCCCCAGAAACAATGAGCTTCTGCGTGAGCGGATGCTCTACGAAATGGAAGAAGGTCTTGAAAAGGCTGTCACCAATGGGAGAAATGCTGGATTGACAGATGATGAAATTGTCACCGCACTCAGGAAATTTATGGAGGGTTAATATGGAAAATATTTTAGAGATTACGGGACTTTGTAAGGCTTATGAGGATTTTGCACTGAAAGACGTGAGTTTTTCACTGCCGAGGGGCTTTATTATGGGATTTGTCGGAGAAAACGGCTCTGGCAAGACGACAACCATTCGTGCAATTCTCAACATGGCGAAAATTGACAGTGGTAAAATCAGCGTGTTCGGGCTGGACAGCGTGAATGATACCATTGCAATCAAGGAGCGGTTAGGCGTGGTATTTGACAGCCTGTACCTTGCGGAACATCTCAACATCAAGCAGATTGAACAGCAGTTGAAACCATTCTACAAAGATTGGAACAGTGAGGAATTTTTCAGCCGTATCAAGGAATTTGACTTGCCTGATAATAGAAAAGTCGGCGATTTCTCAAAGGGCATGAAAATGAAACTGATGATTGCAATTGCTCTTTCTCACAAAGCTGAACTTATCATTCTGGATGAACCGACAAGTGGTCTTGACCCTGTCGCCCGTGATGAACTGCTCGACATTCTGGCGGAATACATCGAGGACGAAAACAGAGGGGTATTATTTTCCACACATATCACAGCCGATGTGGAAAGAATCGCCGATTATGTGACGATTCTCCACAGTGGCAAGGTCTGGTATACCGGTACGAAAGACGAACTGACAGAAGGATATGCTGTCATTAAGGGCGCAGAAGAAGACATTCCCTCCGCACTGAAAGAAAAATTGATTGGTTTCCATGCCTATCGAAACGGCTTTGATGCACTCATCAAAACGGATGACCTTGCAGGAATTCCCGATTCTCTTGAATATGAAAAAGCAAGTATTGATGAAATTCTCGTCTACATTGCAAAGGAGGATAAACATGAGAGACATTCTAAATATCATGAGGTTTGATTATCTCACAGCCAAGCCGTTAGCCCTTGCCGGAATGATATTCACAATTGTGGTATTTGGCATATTGAGTATGTTCTTTTCTCCAATTATTACGACTTATATGACATTTGCATCCATGCTGTTTGTGATACCCTTGCAGGGAGTCGCAGACAAGAGCGGATTCAATAAATTATACGGCATTCTTCCGGTTGAGAGAAAGAACATCACAAGAGCAAGATTTCTTTACATTTTTCTGGTGCATTTCCTGACGGAGTTGCTGGAAGCTGTGATTATTTGCACCGCAAAGGGGACAACTTTATATAAAATTCTCCCCAATCAGAACGGCGAAACCATGCAGATGGTGAAAGAGAGTTTTGCAGATACAAAATTAACCCTGTTGATGCTGTTCGGAATGTTCACATTTTTCTGTCTGATTTTCTCTTTCATGGAAATGATGGGGCAGATATTCGGCAGAGAGAACGAATTTAAAATTATTATGATAGCGATTGGCACGCTTTCTTTGCTTGCATTTGTGTTTACATTTCTTTCTGAACATGACTTGATACCAGTGGTAAAATTGCCAAGTCTGCCGGATACTGTTTCAGGTATGGTGACATCGGGGATTGTGGCGAATATCGTCGTATTTGTGATATGCTTGTTATTTGGCGAAATCACAGCGAACCAACTCGCCAAGCGTGAACTGTAAGGAGGTGCAGAAATGGATAAAAGTTATCAGAAAAAGATACTTGATTTAATCCGTACAGATTTCATCACCATGAACGGCGGTAAAAATAACATGAAAACAGCCATCATATTGGGGGCATTGCTTTTCGGCGGATTAGGCTTTCTGTTTTCGCCTTTGATGGGGTTATATGTACCGTTAGGATTCAGCGGATTTTTTGTGCCGATGATGTTTCAAAATGAGATGAAATATCACAGTGAAAAGATGTTTGCACTATTGCCGATTAACCGGAAAGATTTGGTACGTTCTCGGTTCATTATGTCAGTTGCCTTATATGTTGCGTGTGCAGTGGTATTTTATTTGCTGATGCTGATTTCCCTGAAATTGAAACCGTATTACATGATGTATGGGGAAGATGCAGAAAATATGGACATCATCAAGATGTTAGCCAAAGTGTCAAACGGTCAAATGACAGAATTAGGCATTTTCAATCTGTTGTATTTCGGAGCGTTTTCATTTGGGTCTACATTCATATCGGGCTATCTGCGGAAATACTTTAAGGATGCACAAGCATTTGACATCACAATGTCCAAAGGGCTGAAAAAAGCGACAAAGCGAGATTATCAATATACTTTGATTGCATTCGTGATTATTGTGGTGGTAATATTGGGAGTGATAGATGTGTTACCCGTCCGGAGTGCAGTTGTTCCGGTAATGCAACTTTTGATACAGCTTGCACAGATTGCAGACGGCTTTTTGTTGGGTGCAGTACTTGTGACAATGGCGATATTATCGACAGTTTACAAGTATATTTGTACTATATTGGAATACGACGAAAAGGAATTATAAGGGGGGCTTTGACATGAATCAATTATTCAAAAGATTTGCAACGGCTCTTTGTGCAGGAATGATGCTGTTTTCTGTGAGTGTCCCTGCCGTCTATGCAGAGGAGGAAACAGAAAAAATTATGTTGCCTTCCGGAAAAGATGTGGAATGGTTTCAGCTCCAAATGGATTTGACTTCACGACACAATTCAGAAAATGACCGCTTGTTTGCATCTGCTGTGGTGGGACTGTTTCAGGGGGATGAAGTGCTGTATACTGGTTATTACGGCGAAACGGATATTAAAAATCAAGTTCCTGCTGATGAAAATTCCGTCTATGAATGGGGCAGTATCTCCAAAACGTTAATATGGGTCAGTGCAATGCAACTCTATGAACAAGGACAGCTTGACCTCGAAACGGATGTCAGAGAATACCTCCCCGAAGGCTTCTTTCAGCATCTTTCCTATGATGAGCCAATCACCATGCTGAACCTGATGAACCATAATGCAGGTTGGCAGGAAACCACTCGCCCCATATGGGAAACAGAAGAAAACAAAGTGCTCCCTCTTGGTGAAGCATTGCAGGCAATCGAGCCGGCACAGATTCACCGCCCTGATGAAGTTTCCGCCTATTCCAATTATGGCGCAGGGGTTGCCGGATATGTGATTGAATGCATCACAGGGCAGGACTACTGCGAATATGTCCATGAGCATATCTTTGAACCGCTAGGAATGGAACATACTGCACTCAATCCCACACACAGCGATAATGCATGGGTCTATGAACAGCGCAAAAACATGAAAAGCTATCAATTTTTTCTAGGGAATTGCGTTGACCTTGGATATTGTTTGAATTATGTTCCTGCTTATCCGGCAGGAGCAGCGACAGGGACACTTTCTGACTTGATGACCTATGCACAAGCTCTCGTGAATGAGGATGCCCCGTTATTCCAGAACCCCGAAACACAGAAATTATTGTTCACCGGAACGGATTTTTATGGAGATTCTGACATTCCTATGTGTGCGCATGGTTTTTGGTGTGAGGAACACGCTGTACGCACTTACGGTCACGATGGTGCAACAACATCAGGTCAGGCAGATATGATTTTCGACCTTGATTCCAAAATTGGACTGGTTGTCATGGTCAATGAACCTAGCGGAAACTGGTACATCAATTACGCTTCTGACATGGCATTCGGGGAGCTTTCACCGGAAAAGTACAGCTCCGGAACTGCGGAAAAAACAAATCTGGACGGCTATTATCTAAATGCACGTTCAACTTATCAGGGAATGTTGAAATTCATCCCCTATCTCACAGCATTTTCGTTGGAAAACTTAGGAAATTTTGAAAAACTCCAAAACAATTTGTATCAGCTCAGACATGAAAGCGAACTTGCAGGTGAATCCGCAATTATTTTAGGTGAAAAGACCTATTCTGACGGAAATACAGCCATTCAAGAGCCGTCTGTGGATTTGATTCATGACAGATTTTATCTTGTGAAATTATGTCTGTTTACAGTCTATGTTCTGTTGGCAGTGATAGCAGTATATCTCCTTCTTATCCGCCGGAAGCTCAAAAAGCACGGAAAATGGACATCTTATCAAGGAGAAACGGTCATGACTGCCGGACAGATTGCAAGAATTATTTCTTTCCTTGCACTGCTGGGAACATATGTAGCGGTTGCAAAGTCTAATGGTGGCATTCCCTACACAACAGGTGCTGTTTTGGGTATCATGCAAATGCTTTGTATTGCAGTATGCGGAGTATCGGCTGTTACTTCATGTATTGCAATTCCATCACACCAAAAAGAAAAAAAGCTTATTCTTAGATATACTTTGAATACAGCTGGCTGTACATTGCCAATCATTGCAATTTTGTATTTTGAGATGTATCGTTTCTGGGGCTGTTAATGAAACAGGCTGTTGCACTGCTCATTTCAGTGCAACAGTTAAATTTTTCATGGTTATTATGCCATATAATATTGACAAATTCAAGCAGTTATTGTATAATAGAGGTAAATACTATTTCTGCTGTCATTCTCCAGACATCAGACAAAAGGAGCAATCAGACATGAAGCGATTCAATAAAATTTTACCTATGCTTTTAGCCGTGGGATTGACGGTTTCAGCTGTTCCGAGTCAATTCTCTGCAAAAGCTGTTCAGACGGTTTCCATCTCACCGCTTTCCACTTATGAAGTCAATGACGGTACATTTGAAGGCTGGGGGACTTCCTTGTGCTGGTGGGCGAATCGTATCGGATATTCCGACAGTCTCACCCAAAAGGCAGTTGATGCATTTTACGGTGATAATGGTTTACGTCTGAATATTGCCCGTTTCAACATTGGTGGCGGTGATAATCCCTCTCATACCCATATCAAAAGAACAGATTCCAATATGCCGGGGTATACTGTCTATAATAACGGAAATATTACCTACGATTGGAATGCAGATGCTAATCAGCGGAATGTTCTTCTAAAGGCAATCAAAGCCGGCGGGGATGATATGATTGTGGAAATGTTCTCCAATTCTCCGCCCTATTATATGACAAATTCCGGCTGTTCTTCCGGTGCAGTGAATGCAAATTCCAATAATCTCAAAGATGATATGTATGATGATTTTGCTAATTATCTGGCTGAGGTATGTTATCATTATAAAACTGAATGGGGTGTTGACATTCAAAGCATTGATGCAATGAATGAGCCGTATACCAATTATTGGGGCGCAAATAGTCCCAAACAGGAAGGCTGTCACTTCGACCAAGGGGATTCTCAGTCCAATATCATTGTGGAACTGCAAAAGGCAATGCAAAAAAAGGGCTTAGGGGATGTATTGATTTCCGGCACAGATGAAACTTCCATTGATACACAGATTACTTCTTTCAACAAGCTTTCTGACTCTGCCAAAAATGCAATCTCTCGTATTGATACACATACCTATTCCGGAAGCAAGCGTTCCGCCTTGAAAGATACTGCTGTTTCTGCTGGAAAAAATCTCTGGATGAGTGAAGTAGACGGCGGAAGCACTGCCGGAACAAATGCCGGAGAAATGGGCGCAGGCTTATGGCTGGCGCAGCGGATTACCACTGACCTCAATGAATTAAATGCTTCTGCATGGATTATGTGGCAAGTGATTGACAGTCATATTTCTTCCGCAGGTTACAACGGAAACAAAGATACTGGCATGGTCAATACTTCCGGCGGTTACTGGGGCGTTGCAGTTGCTGACCATGACAATGATAATATTATCTTAACTAAAAAATACTATGCATTCGGACAGTATACACGTTATATTCATGCCGGAATGACAATGCTGAATTCTTCTGGCTCAACTGTCTGTGCTTATGACCCTGACAAGGGACAAGTTGTCATTGTTGCCTATAATACTTCTGACAAGGCGAGTGACATTTCTTTTGACCTTTCTGGTTTCAGTACCGTTGGAACATCTGCACAGGCTGTCCGCACCAGTGCAAGCGAAAACTGGAAGGATATAGGAAATATCGCTGTTTCAG
>DGHF01000107.1:28614-38733 GCA_002392545.1 Ruminococcus sp. UBA3855 | reverse complement strand
CCTGAGCTTCTTTTTTAGCTTTTTCTTCGGCTTCCTTTTGGGCTTTTTCCTGAGCTTCTTTTTTAGCTTTTTCTTCGGCTTCCTTTTGGGCTTTTTCCTGAGCTTCTTTTTTAGCCTTTTCTTCGGCTTCCTTTTGGGCTTTTTCTTGAGCTTCTTTTTGTGCTTTTTCCTGAGCTTCTTTTTTCGCCTTTTCCTGTGCACGAATAATTTGTTCCTGAATTTCCTTTTCGGTTTCATCCGCAAGGCGGTTTTTCTCTTCGAGGGACTGAATGCCTTGACTTGCAATGGTTAATTCATTGGCAATGCGTTCTTTTTCGGCTTGGGAATCGGCATAGGCGGAACGGAGTTCCCCCATAGAAGACTGCATTTCCTTTTGACGGGCTTCGAGGTCAGATTTTGCCTGTTCCTGTTCATCTTTTTGAGATTGAAGTGTGTCGAGGTTTTCGTGATAATTTTTGAGCTGGTCACGCAGATTGGTGACAAGTTCGTCATCATGTTTCGCCACGCAGGAAATCAATTTATATCTGGAGAGAAAGTCATAGAAATCAGTTGCACCAACGAGCGCAGAAGCAAGACTATCATTCCCATTGACATACATTGCACGGAGACGGAGTTTAAATTCTTTCATCCCCTTTTCAATTTCAACCTCCTGTTGGGAGATGGTATTTTCCATCTGAAAAATATCCATATCGAGGTTGAAAATGGTCTGCTGGATGGTTTCGAGTTCTGTTTCCAGAATCTGCATATTATTTTGCAGGGTATCGATTTTTTCAGTCAAAGTTTTCTGATAAGCCTCTTCATTTTTCTGGTCTTCGCTGAATTTGGCTAATTTCTGTTCATACTCCTGAATCTTCTTGTTATTTTCAGCCTTTTGCAGTTCAAGTTCAGCAATGGAAGAAACAGCATGAGTTTGTCTTCGGAGCTGATTCGGGAAAGCACCTGCACAGCAAACCACTGCCAATGCAAAGGCAATTATTTTCTTTAAATGTTTTCTCATCATACGCAAAATGCGAAAGTCACCGCCTTTATGGTTAGTCAGGAACGGTACACAAGCCGAGCCTTTAGACGTTGATATATCTTTTCGTACTGATGGCACAGCCGAGCGCACCAATCAGCGCACCTACAGCCATATAAGAAATGGCAATAGGTAAAATAATATCTGTAAATTGAATAATACTCCCTGTCCCGATGATATTCAGAACAAGAGTTTGATTCTGTAAAGCATTCGTAACCGCTGTATAAACGCCCCATGTTACCAGAAAGGCGATACATCCGGCGAAAAATCCGGTCACCATGCCTTCCACGAAAAACGGAAAGCGGATAAATGCATCAGTCGCACCGACATATTTCATAATCTGAATTTCTTCACGTCTGGAATAAACGCTTGTTTTGGTGGTGCTGGAAATAATGACAATTGACACAATCACCATAGCCAGAATCAGTGTCCCCATGACCGCCATCAGGACTTTACGAATCTGCAAAAGAGAATTCACAAAGTCATAGGGTGCATCAATGGAGTCAACCCCTTCAAATTTAGCAATTGTGCTGACAGTTTCGGAAATATGCTGAATGTCCGCCACTCGGACACGGTACGCATCAGGGAGGGGATTTTCACCGTTAAGGGAATCAAACAGCATATCAGAATCAGCCATTCTTGCTTTGAAGTCGTCAAGGGCTTCTTCTTTGGAATAAAACACCACATCCGCCACGTTCGGGAGACCTCGCAGGTTATCCCCGAAGTGTTCAATCATTTCATTGGGAATGCCGTCTTGCAGGTAAATGGCAATTTCGTTTTTCTGTTCCACACCTCCGATGATAGAATTCACATTCAGATATGCCAGCACCGAAACCCCTACCAGCAGAAGCGAAACCAGCAAGACACAGAATGAAGCAAAAGCCATCATTTTATTTCTGACAACATTGTCAATGCCTTTTTTCACAAGGTAGTGTACACTGCTAAATTTCATCTGTCCCCTCCATAATGTCATCAAACACAATTTCCCCATTGTCAATATTGATAATACGCCCGCCGAAATGACGGACTAATTCATGTTCATGTGTAACCATGAGAATGGTTGTCCCACAAGCATTGATACTTTTAAGGAGTTCCACGATTTCGAAAGACAATTCAGGGTCAATGTTGCCTGTCGGTTCGTCGGCAATAATCAATTTCGGGTCATTGACGAGCGCACGGGCAATGGCGACCCTTTGCATTTCACCGCCGGAAAGTTCTGAGGGGAAATGTTTGGCTTTGTCCTGCAATCCCACAAGCCCAATCACATAGGCGACACGCTTTTTAATATATTTTGTCGGTGCATCAATGACACGCAGGACGAAAGCAATATTTTCATAAACGGTCATTGTCGGAATCAAGCGGAAATCCTGAAACACAATCCCGATAGTTCGGCGGAGTTCGGGAATTTTCCGCCGTTTGAGCTTATTCAGATGATAGCCGTTGACACAGACTGTTCCTTCTGTTGCATCAATTTCCTTGAGGAGTAATTTAATCATGGTACTTTTTCCAGCACCCGACGAACCTACCACAAAAGCAAAATCTCCGTCATTGATTCTTAAATTGATATGATTGAGCGCATCCACACCAGTTGAATACTTGACAGATACATCTTTTAATTCTACCATAAATATCCTTTCCATTCACTGGAATTTTCCCTCTGTAACTGCAAATTTTTACAATAGAATTGCCTGCGCTCAGGGGGAGCTGAAGCCCCCAAAGCATCAGGCAAAAAGCGTTTTTTAATTTGGTGATACCATCAGAATTTTGTCGGGTTTGCCTGAAGATACTTTTTCACCATCAATGCAATCTTGAAAATAATTGCATGGTCGAACTCTCTCAGGTCGAGACCAGTCAGCTTCTTGATTTTTTCCAGACGGTACACGAGTGTATTACGATGCACAAACAATTTTCTTGATGTTTCGGAAACATTCAGGTTATTTTCAAAGAAACGCTGAATTGTGAACAAAGTCTCATGGTCAAGGCTTTCAATGCTCCCACGCTTGAAAACTTCATGCAGGAATGTTTCACAAAGAGTTGTCGGCAGGTGATAAATCAGTCTTGCAATGCCAAGATTGTCATAGCTGACAATAATTTTGTCTGTGTCGAAAACTTTCCCGACTTCAAGGGCGGTCTGTGCTTCCTTGAAAGAACGTGCCAGTTCCTTGACACTGGTAACAGCCGTCCCAATCCCCACATTGACTCTGGTATAGAATTCGCTGGAAAGCGTGTCTGCAATGGAACGAGCCAATTTTTCAAGGTCGTTAGAATCGACAGTATTTTTGATTTCCTTAACCAGAACAATGTCAGACTCTGTGATATTGAAAACGAAGTCCTTGTTCTTGTCAGGGAAAAGGTTCTGAATGACATCATAAGCAGAAATATCATTAGAAGACACGATACGGATTAAGAGAACAACACGGCTGATTTCAGCATTGAAATGCAGTTCTCTTGCCTTGATGACAATATCCCCTGGTAACACATTATCAAGCACAACATTCTTGATAAAGTTATTGCGGTCGTATTTCTCGTCATAATACTGCTTGATATTGGCAAGCGTGATAGCAAGGATAGACGCATAACGGGCGGAAGATTCATCCGTACCCTCTACGAATACCGCATAGTCCGGCTTGGTATGTGCTCCGAACGGCTTGTATGTGTAACCGTCACGGATGAAAATATCATGAGTATCACTCAAATCAAGCGAAACAAATTCGTTGGTTGTCCCCACCTTGGTGAGGTCACTGCAAGCAATAATGGTAGCATTTTCATCAACAACACCAATCACAGCATCCATTGTGTCACGCATCTGATGAACAAGTCCTTGAAAGAGTCTGTTTGACATAAACTAACTTCCCTTCTGTTGAATTTTTGTCATATATTCCAAAATTGGTTCGTGCTCTGCATATTACAAATAGTAACATAAAATTATGAACATGATATGAACAAATTGTTAAATTTCTTTATTTTTTCGTGAAAATGGTGAATTTTTTCAAAATGATTTGTGAATTCATCACAAAATTACTTTGAAAATTGTAACCGAAACGTAACATTACTAATTTCAGGGAAGATAGTCAGCTGTCAAGGAAACTTTATTCCACTTTAATACCATTCTGACGGCAAAGGGTAAGCCAGTCTTGATATTCCGTCAAAAGTTTCTGATACAAAACTTCATCAGACATACTGGAAATATTTTGCACACTGATGAAATTTGCATTATCAATAAAACGTCCTTTGAGGTCATCCAATTTGGCGAGAAAATCGAAAGTTTCATCACCAATCCCCACAAATTTCCAGAAGATATTATATTTGGATGCCTGTATTAACATATCTTTGGAAGCTTTTTTGTCGGAATTATTGCCGTCTGTGATAAAAATAACAAACGTAGGAATGTTGGCAGGTTCACGGACAGCATAACGATTCATAATTTCCTGAATAACAGGTGCGTAGCAAGTCCCCCCGAAATGCTCATTTTTGGAGAGAATGACATTCTGCACATAGCCGTCAATCGTATCATAATTCACGGCTGGCAATTCCTTGTAAAGATTATCAAACCAGTAAAATTCCATTTCTGCATTATCATCAAAATGCATGGCAATGGGGAACACTCTTTCGAGAAGTTCCTGTACTGCACCATTTTTGTACATTGTCCGCATGGAACCTGAATGGTCTAACACAAATACCACCCTTGCGACTTTTGCGGAAATATGCTGACGTTTCACCTCGTTGACAACAATTTCCTTTCTGAGGGAAATTTTCTGATTCAGCTCCGGATTTTTGGTAAGACTGACTTTTGTCGGAGCAGGGGAGGGAGTGACAGGGGGAGAGTCAACAGCAGTATCCGCTTCTTTTTTTCTGAAAATATTAAGCAAGCCCATTTTGTCCGCTCCTTACATTTTTTCGGGGCAATCCACTTTCAGGATAGCCATAGCATTCCGAAGTGTCTGTGCAGTTGCACGGCAAATGCCGATACGAGCCTGACGGATTTCAGGAGTTTCAGCATTTTTCACACTGCAAACATCATAAAATCTGTGGAACAATGTCGCCAGTTCAATGGCATATTTTGTAATTCTGGAGGGGTCGTAAACCTTAGCAGAGGCGGAAACAGTTGCAGGGAATTCGGCAATATGGCGAACGAGTTCGATTTCCTGCGGAGTTTCCGGAGCAGGGAGTTCATTCATAGACTTGTCATCAGAGTAAAGCCCATCCTGTTGGAGGTTGCGGAGGATACTGCAAATTCTTGCATGAGCATACTGTACATAGTATACCGGATTCTGAGAAGATTTCTCAACAGCCAAATCAAGGTCAAATTCAAAGTGAGAATTTGCCTCACGCATATTAAAGAAAAATCTTGCTGCATCAAGCGGAATATCTTCCAGCAATGTCACAAGCCCGATAGCCTTACCGCTTCTTTTGGAGAGTTTTGCAGGTTTGCCGTTCCGGAATAACATGACCATCTGCATCAAAACCACATCCAGACGGCTGGTATCAACACCAAGGGCAGTCAGAGCCGCTTTCAGTCTGGGAACATAGCCGTGATGGTCTGCGCCCAGTACATTGATAGCCTTGTCGAAATTTCTGGTGACAAGCTTGTCCATATGATATGCAATATCCGGCACGATATACGTTGGAATGCCATTCGCACGGCGGAGAACGAAATCTTTGTCTGCGCCGTATTTTTCAGCCCTGAACCAGATAGCCCCCTCTTGTTCGTAGGTGTCGCCCTGTTCAGTGAGCTTGTCAATGATACGGTCAACGCTTCCGTCCGCATGAAGAGCAGATTCTTTAAACCAGTTATCATAAATGACACGGTAACTTTTCAAATCACGTTCCAAGCCCTCAATATTCAGGGGCAGGGCATAGCCGACAAGGGCATTTCTTCTCTCTTCTTCGGAAACGGTTTCCACATCATTTTTGTGAATGCCGTAATAATTGGCGGAGTGAATAATAATATCCTTGCCAAGATAAACGTCATCCGGCATGGGAAAATCGGGGGAATTTCCGTCCTCACCATAGATGATTTCTGCAAGCTTTTCCACGTCATCTTTGTGAGCGTTCCAGACTTCCTGACCTTTTTCGGAGCAGAGCTGTAAATAACGCAGAGAGAGGGATTTTCCGAATTTTTCAATCTGGTTTCCGGCATCATTGATATAGAATTCCCGTTCGGTATGCCAGCCCGTCCATTCCAGCAGGGAGGAAATACCATCTCCGAGGGCTGCACCTCTTGCATTTCCGACGTGCATAGGACCTGTCGGGTTAGCGGAAACGAATTCCACAAGAGCACGTTTTCCTTTTCCGTCATCTGATTTGCCGTATTCCTCTTTTTCGTCAAGAACTGACTGCACTGTGTCGGAAAACCAACGCTTTTCAAGGAAGAAATTCATAAACCCCGGCCCTGCAATTTCCGCACGGCTGAAATAAGAGCCTTTGAAATATAATGCATCCACAAGGAGCTGAGCGATATTTCTGGGGGGCATATGCAGAGCCTTTGCGGATGCCATAGCGATATTAGTAGCAAAATCGCCGTGGGACTTATCCGCCGGAATTTCAATTTTAAAGGCGGGAATGGATTCCGCCGGAATTTTTCCTTCTGTGGTCAGAGTGCCGAGCGCATTCAGAAGCATTTCACGCAGTTGTGCTTGCGCCGAAGCCATCATATTAGTCATTTGGGAGACCTCCATATTTTTAATACTTTAATCTGTTTCGTTATCATCAGGGGAAGAAATGCGCCGGATTTCCACAGACACTTCACTGTCTGAAAGTAAAGTAGTATTGGCATCTGCGAGATAGCGCATAGAAAGTGTACCGCCGTCATCTGTGAGGTGATTGTGAATCCATCTTGCAGAGACTCCGACAGTAAATTCCCCGAAAGGTGTTTCGTAGTTGCAGAAATATTTTTTCCCGACTTTCATAATTAAATGCGTCTGGAAAAATCCTGTCCGGATAATGGAGACAGTGCCGTCAGGAGCGATATGGATTTCTGTTTCTGAGCCTTCCATTCCGGTGGCTTCTGTTTCCTCGTAGGAAATAACCCTTTCTCCATTATCATCAATGAAATATTCTGCTTCGGTATCGAGGAGCGTTTCAGACTCTTCATCATCTTCATACTGAATGCTCTTCAATTTCATAATCCATTTTTCTTTCAACTTGTAACTCCTTATATACGACTGCTGAATACCTGTCCGTTGACGGCATCCATCAGGAAATGTCGTGCGTTTTCACGGAACATGGAAACGCTGTCACTCACATAATAGACATTGTGACCATGTTGTGTGCTGTCTGTTAGTAAATCCTGTTCTTCAAGGCATTGTTTTGCATATTTAGCGGCTTCTTCACTTGCGGAAATGAGCTGAACGCCGTCCCCCATAATATCAGCGATGGTATCAGCAATAATGGGGTAATGGGTACAGCCTAAAATCAATGTATCTACCTCTGCACTCCGGATGGGAGCGAGGTATTCTTCAGCGGCTAATCTGGTAATGGGATTATTTCTGTCCGTGTAGCCGTATTCCACCAGATGCACGAACAGAGGGCAAGCCATAGCGGTGACATCTTTGGAGGGGTCAATATTGTGGATAGCGGTTTCATAGCTTCCACTGCTGACAGTTGCAGGAGTTCCGATAATGCCGATTCTGCCGTTTTGGGTTGCCTGACAAGCCGCCCTTGCAGCAGGGTACACCACTCCGGTAAAAGGCATATCATCCACCGGAGAATCAGCCCCCAGCATGGAACTCACCGTACCGCAGGCGGCAATAATCATCTTGACCGGATGCCGTCTTAAAAATGCAATATCCTCTTTGGTATAACGCTGGATGGTCTGACGGCTTCTTGTGCCGTAGGGAATTCGTGCAGTATCGCCAAAATAGATAATATTTTCATTCGGCATGATTTCATTTAAGACTTTGACCGCAGTCAGTCCGCCCATGCCGGAATCAAATACACCAATTGCATCTTGATTCATAGAAACACATCCTTTCAGGCTCTGTCGTTATTGTCAATTGCCTGTTCAATGAGTTTATCCATGAGATAGGAAGGGGTCATGCCAAGGTGTTGCATCAGTTTCGGATACATACTGATAGCAGTAAAACCGGGCATGGTGTTGATTTCGTTGAGAATAATTTCCCCCTTGTCAGAGAGGAAGAAATCAACACGGGAAAGACCTTTACAGCCCATAGCCTGATAAGCCTTAACAGCGGTTTCACGGATTTGATGATGAATTTCTTTCGGGAGTTCAGCAGGAATAGAAAGCTGTGAACCGTCAAGAACATACTTTGCATCAAAATCATAAAATTCCTTGCAGGAAGCAATTTCACCCACGAAAGAAGCAAAGGGGGCATCATAACCAAATACAGCAACTTCTAATTCTCTTCCTGTAATGCATTCTTCAATAATGACTTTATCATCATGACTGAATGCAAGGCGGACAGCCTCTGAAAGCTGTTCGAGGTTGTTGGCACGGCTGACACCAATGGAAGAGCCAGAATTGGCAGGCTTGACAAATAGCGGAAATCCGAGTTTTTCAGCGATTTTTTCACATTTTTCGGTCAGATGGTTCATTTCCCTGTCAAAAATCATATCCCATTTGGCAGTTCTGATTCCGTTATAGTCGAGAATAGTGTGTGTGATTGCCTTATCCATGCAGGAAGCAGAAGCCAGCACTCCACAGCCGACATAAGGGATTTTGGCAAGTTCAAGCAGTCCCTGAATTGTACCGTCCTCACCGTTGCGCCCATGCAGGACAGGGAAAACCACGTCAATTTTCCGGACAGTTGCAACACCGTTTTCAATGGTAATCAATCCTTTATGGATGGGGTCAGGGGAAAGTACAGCAGAAGTGCAGTCGTTGTTCCGTTCCCATTCTCCGGTTGCAATGAAACGAACTTCCCCCGGATAATAAAGCCATCTGCCTTTTCTGGTGATTCCCACACATACAACGTCATATTTATCAGCCGGAATATTTTCAATGACATTCACTGCGGATTTCAGAGAAATATCATGCTCACTGGACACACCGCCGAATAAGACGGCTACTCTTGTCTTTGACATAAATCATACGCTCCTTTGTTAATGTGTTCCGGCACATCTGAAACGTGAGCCGGATACTGTCTTTTATTCTAACACATTTTAGTAAAAACTGCAAGCATTTTTTGAAAAATGATAAAATTGTACAAATTTTCTGTCGATTGCTGATTTTCTTTTTTATGCTATGCGTGGAAAGTGCCGGATATTCACCCAATCGAAGAAAGTTTTATACACCTGTTGCAAGAGTGGAATAATATTCACTCAGATATTTTGCAATGGTTGAAATTAAAACACGTGCCTGACTGACAATGGTATCATTCGCATAGATTCCCTGCTGTGCCTCTTCAATGGCAGTATTCGCATGAAATACCGCCTTCTGGAGTTTGTCAACCTCTTTACTGTCAGAAAGATTTTTTGCAATTGCCAGATGTGCCAGCCCATGAAGAGCGTGAAATTCATCCTGCAAGATTTCATCCGGACACTGCATTTCCAGAAGTTCCTGAAATTTTCCCTGATGCAGTAATTGTTTCGCCTGATTCAGAACAGAAATAGCAAAATCTGTCATTTCAGTGCCGTCTGAATCAGAAAGCAGCTTGTCCATAGGAATTTCCAGCACTCCGGCGAGATATTCCAGTGTCTTCATGGAGGGTGTCGCTGTACCGCTTTCAATTTGGCTGAGCATATTTCTTGTGATAAAATTTCCTGTCACTTCGCTTTGTGTCATTTTTTTGGCGAGACGAGCAGTTTTCAGCCTTCGCCCCAGTTCTGCATTATTCATAACACCAGCCCTTTCTTTAAGATTGTAAATGTTGTTTACTGTTATTTACTATCATATCACATTTCAAAGAAAATTGCAACCCCTTTTTGAAAAATGTTTGAAAAAAGTATTGACAAAATCGCTGGAATGTGGTATGATAATCTCAGTAAATAAAATTTACACAGGTAAGAGGGTGAAAGATATGCAGGCATGGTGGGAAAGTTTGACAGAGGTATTGAGGGTACTTTATTGCATTGCAGTACCTTCATCATTGATTTTACTATTACAATTGATATTGGCGACAATAGGCGGACACAGTGACGGAGGA
>DGHF01000107.1:0-28538 GCA_002392545.1 Ruminococcus sp. UBA3855 | reverse complement strand
TTGACCTTGACGGTGACGGAATTCCGGATATTTCCGTACAGGATTTACCGGCGGACGGCGGAAATCCGGCAGATTTCGGCACGTTCCGACTGCTGACCCTGCAAACGATAGTGACATTTTTAGCAGTGTTCAGCTGGGTGTCAATTATCTGTATCAGTTCAGGAATGCCTGTTTTAGGGGGTATCTGGCTGGGGATTATTTGCGGGGCTGTCATGATGGCAACAGTGGCGAAGCTGGTTCAGGTGTCTTCAAAATTGGCAGAAAACGGCATTCTCAACCTGAAAAATGCAATCGGTGAGACTGCGACAGTTTACGTACCGATTCCCCCGAAAAACACCGGAAACGGCAAAATTACCATGCAATTGCAGGGACGTTTTTGTGAACTTGAAGCCACAACCGATTCAGAAAAAATGATTGAAACCGGAAAGCAGGTTCTTGTAACTGACGTATTGGGTGACGTGCTTGTCGTGGAGGAGTGCTGACAACAAAGAGGAGGTGTGCTTTTATGGACGTTTACCATATTATGGGGATACTGTACTTCTTGGCTTTATTTGGGAGTATGCTGGTATTTCCGCAGGTTCGGGCAGTCACCTTGATTGTAACAGGCATTAGTGTGCTGATTCTTGCCCTGAAAGCAAAAAAATCCATAGAAACAGAAACCCCTGACGAAGAGGATAAATCATGGATGGGTGGTTTTATCTTTGGGATAGTCGTGGCATTTGTTGGCATTTGCGGAGCATTGAATCTGATTTTTTAGGGGTGATGGAATTGAATGACTTTGATAAATTTGTTTTCAGCAAATTAGCAGTAATTTTGTTACTGCTCATGGAGTTTATGATTGTGAATGGAACACGTCGAGCAATTCTCACGATTTTGATAGGGGTTGGGATATTCTTTCTTAGCCTGAAAGCCAAAAAAACCATAGAAGATGAAAAAAATCGTTCATGGATGGGTGGTTTTATTTTTGGAATCGTGACAGCTTTTGTGGGTGTTTGTAGTGTGTTGAATCAGATTTTTTAACATTTGAAGAAGAATGGATATGGGACATCAGAATAACTTAACGGAAGAACAGGAAAAAGCATTGATTCAGTTTGTGAAACAGAATCATCATGATTACATAAGGAGCTTGTTGACTTGTGGCGGAGTATTTGCGTTTTGTCTATATGTAATGGGAAAATATTCCATTTTCAGCTCAGAAAGTATTGTCTTGTGTGCTCTCAATGGTATTGGCTTGATATCGCTATTTGTAAATGGAATCGGGTTAGATTTCGGAATAAATTGTGATTATGCCTGTCTGAAACATAAGAAATATACCATTGATTTCCGGCGTTCAGCAGGGAAACTCCCCGATAAAGGCAATAAAAAATATTATGTCACAGATGATGAGGACAATCATTATAGATGCATAAAATTTTTGGATTATCGCAACTCCGAACAGGGGAAAAAATTGATTTGTATTCATCTGGAAAACGGTCGGCATTATGCGTTTCCGGAAGAATCGGAGTAATTTAAGGTGATGTTGGCGAGGATTTTAATAGGAATTGGATTTGTCCTGTTGGGAGGTCTCTCATTGGGATATTGCTGGCTCACAAAAAAAACCGTTCTCGAAATTGGGTAGGTTTTCTGTTGTCAGGGGCAGGCTTAGTTTTAGGTGGCATCTGGTATCTGCTAAAGATATTGGAATATATTATTTTCAAGTAAGGAGTGACTTTTATGGGAAATTTCGCAGTATTATTGGTTATTTGTGTCATTGTGGTGATTTTATTCGCTGCGATTGTGGCTGTGTTGTCGAGGTACAGAAAGTGCCCGTCTGACAAGATTCTGGTAATCTATGGTAAAGTGGGAACGGATGAATTTGGAAATCCGAGGAGTGCAAAGTGCATTCATGGCGGTGCGGCATTCATTGTTCCGGTCATCCAGTCTTACCAGTATCTGGATTTGACCCCGATTTCGATGAATGTCGATTTGAGAAATGCGCTTTCCAAGCAGAATATCAGAATCAATGTGCCGTCACGTTTTACGGTTGGAATCTCCACCGAACCGGCAGTCATGCAGAATGCCGCTGAACGCTTGTTAGGGCTGAAAATGGTTGAAATTCAGGAGCTTGCAAAGGATATTATTTTCGGTCAGCTCCGTTTGATTATTGCCACCATGGATATTGAGGAAATCAATGCAGACCGTGATAAATTCCTCGTGGCTATCTCGAAAAACGTCGAAATTGAACTGAAAAAAATTGGTCTGCGCTTGATTAACGTCAATGTTACTGATATTACAGACGAATCCGGTTACTTAGATGCACTCGGTAAAGAAGCCGCTGCAAAGGCTGTGAACGATGCCAAGAGAAGCGTTGCCGAACAGAACAGAGATGGTGAAATCGGTCAGGCAAATGCACAGCAGGAACAGCGTGTACAGGTTGCAAAGGCGAATGCCTCCGCTATCGAAGGTGAAAACCTTGCTCGTGTGGCAGTTGCTGACTCCGAAGCCCTCCGCCGTGAGCGTGAAGCCGAAGCCCTCCGCAAGGCGACCGCAGCCGAAGCCGTTCAGTCCGCAAGAGCAAAACAGGAAGCCTATTCCGCTCAGCAGGAAGCTGAGCAGGCTCGTGCCGACCTCGAAAAAGCAACCCAGAAAGCAGATGTCATTGTCAAGGCTCAAATTGCCAAGGAACAAGCCGAAATCAAAGCCGAAGCAGAAGCAGAAGTCACCAGAAGAAAGGCTCGTGGTGAAGCGGATGCTATCTTTGCAAAAATGGAAGCAGAAGCAAAAGGTCAGCAGGAAATTTTGACCCGTCAGGCGGAAGGTATGAAAGCCATTGTGGAAGCCGCCGGAGGAGATGCCAATGCAGCTGTCAAGTTGCTGATTGCTGAAAAACTGGAAGATTTGATTGCAATTCAGGTAGAAGCCGTTAAAAATATCAAGATTGACAAAGTTACCGTTTGGGACAGCGGACAGAATGCAGACGGGCAGAATTCGACAGCTGGTTTTATTTCCGGCTTGATGAAATCTGTTCCCCCATTGAATGACCTGTTCCGTCAGGCTGGTATGGAACTACCCGACCTCTTGGGCAAGCCGGCAGAGAAAGAAGAGGAAATTCCTCACTTTGAGCCGGAAGTTGTTTCCGCTGAGGAAACTCCTGACACGGAAACAGATGACGAAATGTAATGATTTTTCGGAAGAGTGCAGAAATGAATGTTTCTGCACTCTTTTTTTGTGAAAAATGAAAAAACTTTCAGAAACACTTGACAAAATTCTGAAAGTGTGATACAATATAAATACCTCTTTGGCGGGGGTATTTTTTGTGCTTTGTACTTACCGCAGTTTGAGGGAGGCATGGAAAGTATTGCCGAACGAAAAGCAGGCAATCAACCTAAAGCATCTGTTTTGCAGATGAAAACTGAATCAGGAGGTGCCGATAATGAGAGTGAAAGTAACTTTGGCGTGCACTGAGTGCAAGCAGCGTAACTATGTTACCAAGAAGAACAAGAAGAACGACCCTGACCGTATCGAAATGAAAAAGCATTGCAAGTTCTGTAGAAAGCACACAATCCACAAGGAAACAAAGTAATCGGAGGTTCGACAAATGGCGAAAAAAGAAAACGATGAAGTTTCCGTAAAGGAAGAGAAAAGCACAAAAAAGACCAAAGAATCCAAAAAATCCGCTAAGGATGAGGGCATGAAAGAAAACGGCGTTGCAAAGTGGTTTCATGACCTCAAGGTAGAGTTTAGGAATGTCACATGGCCTACCAGACAGACAGTGGCAACGAATACGGGCGTTGTGCTGAGTGTCATCGTGATGGGCAGTGTAATTATTGGGTTGCTGGATTCCGGTTTGCTGAAACTGGCGCAGTTCCTCGTGGGACTGGCAAAGGGTTGAGCGTTGTCACAGAAAGGGAGGAAACATAATGTCACAGGCAGCAAAATGGTATGTTGTTCACACGTATTCCGGTTATGAGAATAAAGTCGTACAGAATATTGAAAAGGTTGTGGAGAATCGTAAGCTGCATGACCTCATTCAGGAAGTTTATGTTCCGACCGAACAAGTGACCGAAATTGCGGACGGGAAACAAAAGAAAGTTGAGAGAAAAATTTTCCCTGGTTATGTGCTGGTGAAAATGATTTACACTGACGATTCATGGGCAGTTGTCCGCAATACAAGAGGTGTGACCGGTTTTGTTGGACCGGGTTCTGTACCCACACCCCTCACGGAGAGAGAAGTTGCCGCAATGGGTATCAAGACCACCACAACAGTAGAGGTTAATTATCAGGTTGGCGACAGAATCCGTGTCACAGGTACAAAACTGGATGGTTTCACAGGGATTGTACGCAGTATTGACATTGAAAAGGACGAAGTAGAAGTTCTGGTGAATATGTTTGGCAGAGACACCCCCACAACCATCGCATTGCATCAGGCTGTCAAGCTTGACGATTAAGGAAAAACAGGAAGCTTTTCAGGCTTCCCCAACGTGGGAGAATAGTTCCGGAAAATCCGGCTGTTCGCCTTTACCACAATAGGAGGAAAATCATGGCACAAAAAGTAGTTGGCTATATTAAGCTGCAAATTCCGGCAGGTAAAGCAACACCTGCACCGCCTGTTGGTCCTGCTCTGGGTCAGCATGGTGTTAATATCATGGCATTCACAAAGGACTTCAACGAAAGAACAAAGGCTGATATCGGTCTGATTATTCCGGTAGTCATCACTGTTTACGCTGACCGTTCCTTTACATTCATTACCAAGACTCCGCCCGCAGCAGTTCTGATTAAGAAGGCTTGTGGTATTGAGAGTGGTTCTGGTGTACCGAACAAGACCAAGGTTGCAAAGATTACCAAGGCACAGATTCAGCAGATTGCTGAAACCAAGATGAAGGATTTGAATGCAGGTTCTATTGAAGCAGCAATGAGCATGATTGCTGGTACTGCACGTTCTATGGGTGTCGTAGTAGAAGGCTGACACGAAGATGATGTGGGAGGAAATATTCTTTCCGCTAACCGGTGATGCGTCTGAGCACATCGGTATTACCACGAATTTAGGAGGATAAATCATGAAACACGGCAAGAAGTATATTGACAGCCGTAAGGCTATTGATGCAGCCAAGGTATACGAGTCCACAGAGGCTCTGGATTTGGTTTGTAAGAATGCCAAGGCAAAATTTGACGAAACAGTAGAAGTACACATTCGTCTGGGTGTTGACTCCCGTCACGCTGACCAGCAGGTACGTGGTGCGGTAGTTCTGCCGAATGGTACTGGTAAAAATGTAAGAGTGCTTGTATTCTGCAAAGAAGACAAGTATGAAGCAGCAAAGGCAGCAGGTGCTGAATACGTTGGCGGTCAGGATTTAGTGGACAAGATTATGAAGGAAAACTGGCTTGACTTTGACGTTGTTATCGCATCCCCTGACATGATGGGTATGGTAGGACGTATTGGTCGTGTGCTTGGTCCTCGTGGCTTAATGCCGACTCCGAAGGCTGGCACAGTTACCCCCGACGTTGCTAAGGCAGTAACCGAAGCTAAGGCTGGTAAGATTGAATACCGTCTGGACAAGACCAACATCATTCACTGCGCAATCGGCAAGGCATCTTTTGGGGCTGAAAAGCTTGACGAAAACCTTTCCACACTGATGGAAGCGATTGTAAAAGCAAAGCCGGCAGCTGCAAAGGGAACATATCTCCGTTCCTGCACTGTTGCATCTACAATGGGCGTAGGCGTACCGGTTCTGACTGCAAAGTATGGTGTTTGATTGGTAACATTCAAAAGCTCTCCCCGAAAAGGAGGGCTTTTTTGGTATACGAAAGGAGAAGTAAATGAAATTCAGTAAAATGCATGGAATCGGCAATGATTACGTTTATGTGAACGGATTCAAGGAAAAAATTGACAATCCCGAAGAAGTTTCTGTTTTCGTGAGTGACCGCCGAAAGGGAATCGGTTCAGATGGTTTAATTATGATAATGCCGTCTGAAATTGCAGATTGCCGGATGAGGATGTTTAATGCAGACGGTTCAGAAGGGATGATGTGCGGAAATGGTATCCGTTGTGTGGGGAAGTATGCCTATGACAACGGCATTGTGAAAAAGCCGGAATTGTCTGTGGAAACGAAATCCGGAATCAAGTACATCACATTGCAGATTGAAAACGGAATTGCAGTCGGTGCGACAGTCGATATGGGGAAAGCAATCCTGAAACCCTCTGACATTCCTATGAAAGCGGACGGAGAAAATTTCATTGCAAAGCCCATTGAAGTGGACGGAAAGAAATATACTGCGACTTGTGTATCAATGGGAAATCCGCATTGTATCATATTCATGGACAGTGACCCGATGAAATTAAATCTCCCTGAAATCGGCGAAAAATTCGAAAATCACCCGATTTTCCCCGAAAAAGTCAACACAGAATTTGTTCAGGTGCTGGATGAACACACAATTTTCATGAGAGTGTGGGAACGTGGAAGCGGTGAAACATTTGCCTGTGGAACTGGAGCTTGTGCGGTGGCGGTTGCATCCGTTTTGAATGGCTACTGCAAGCATGATGAAGAAATCACCATCAAATTGAGAGGCGGAGACCTGAAAATTATCTGGAAATCTGACGGCACTGTCATGATGACCGGAAGCGCAACCCATGTATTTGATGGTGAAATTGATTTACCAAACGCATAAAATAAAGGCGACTGCTTTGGAATGCAGTCGCCTGATTTTTTAGTCTTTGCTGGTCAGAGATTTGAGCCACTTTGCGAGGATGGAAACAATCAGCAATAAAATCCTGAAAAGTGCGCTTTGAATTTTCGTGATGTTTCTTATTTGATGTAAACACGTTTCATCACCTGCGGAGTTGTGGGCTTGTCGTTGTAATCGGTCTGAACGCTTGCGATTTCGTCAACCACTTCAATGCCGGAAACGACCTTGCCAAAAGCCGCATACTGTCCGTCAAGATAGGGAGCATCTGCGTGCATGATGAAGAACTGAGAACCGGCGGAATTAGGATTCTGAGCACGAGCCATGGAGAGCACACC
Organism: Ruminococcus sp. UBA3855; assembly: GCA_002392545.1. GTDB lineage: Bacteria > Bacillota > Clostridia > Oscillospirales > Ruminococcaceae > UBA3855. The sequence goes on along the minus strand of DGHF01000107.1, from coordinate 21,540 downwards.
ACGAGTATGTTTCAGGTTATTTGGTACACCGTTTGCAAGGAATTCGCCCTTGATAGTCCAGCCCGGACCTCCCATGCCTGTACCGTCAGGGCAACCGCCCTGAATCATGAAACCAGAAATAACACGGTGGAATGTCAGACCGTCATAAAATCCCTGCTTGACGAGCTTTTCGAAATTTTCGCAGGAAATAGGCGCAACATCGGGATAAAGTTCAATTTCAATCTGTTTTCCGTTTTCCATTTCAATAACTACCATTTTTGGGGATACCTCCATAATTATAATATATCATCATTCAGATGAATCAGAATTAGTCTCTTCCGTTTCTTCCTCGTCAGTGATGGTCACAAAGGGGATTGTTTCAGGTTCAGTGGTCGGCGGTTCAGCGAGTTCATTGAAATTGCTGAACGTGATGACAAGCCCACGGGACGGAAGAGAAAAATTAGTAGGAATGCCGTTTTCGGTGAATTCAAGGGAATAACTTCCAGTTTCGAGCTGACCCTCACAAACAAGAACACCATCCGAGACAGTGCCGTCTAATTCAGGATTGATTGACATTTCATCAACAACTTTCATCAGGTCAGAAAGTTCCGTTTTGAGAGCCTGTGCAGACTGCGGAACGGAGAATTCCAATCCCTTGTAAGAGGCTTTGACTTCATTGTCAAAAAAATCAAGCTGAACACCTGACAAAGCAGTTGGCTCATTGAAGACGACACACCAAGCATTCATACCGTATCTTGTAAGTGTGGCGGTGGTTTCAGTTTCAGAAGTGGTCATAGTGACTTCTGTGGTGAAACTTCCTGCCATGTGGTTGGTGGTTTTGGTGCTGACAGGTACAACTGTCGTACAGCCCATACCGAAAATGAGCATTGTCGCTGAAATGCCTGCAACAATTCGTTTCATTCTATCACCTCATCAAATAAATTTGGTTCAAATTCCTGAATGTTGCAGACTCAGCATATTATCAGTCAATCATTATAAAACATCTCTGAGGGAAGAAATGATGTCACTCGGAAGCATGGAACGCTGTGAGTTTTTAGAAGCGGCATTATCTCCGGCAGCAGCATGAATTCCGACAGCAGCACAAGCAGCACCATAAATCGGCATTTTTGCAGCGAATCCGGCAACAATTCCGGCGAGAACGTCACCGCTTCCAGCCTTCGCCATACCAGCATTACCCAGCGCACAAACCGCCATTCTTTCGCCGTCGCTGACGATTGTACCCGAACCCTTGAGAATGACAACAGATTTTGTCATTTGTGCAAGTTTCTTGACAGCTTCTGGACGGTTAGCCTGCACTTCCTCAACGGAACAATGCAGAAGTCTTGCGGCTTCTCCTGCATGGGGTGTGAGAATGGTTCGTCCCTCTGGTATGTATTCTATGCAGTCCGCCACGATGTTTAGACCATCCGCATCCAATATGATGGCGCAGTCTTCAGGGGCATTTTCCAGTACATACTTGACAAGCTGTCTGGTATCGGGCGTAATGCCAAGACCGCAACCAAGCAGAACGGCATCTTTTCCCTGCAAAGCCTGAGCGATTTCTTCACGGTTCTTTTCGCAGAGCAAGAAGCCTTTTTCATCAGTTGCAAGGGGAACGCTCATAATTTCAGGGGTATTGACAGCGATTGCAGAAATTGCCTCTTCGGCACTGGCACAAGTAACCATTCCGACACCGCTCCGCATGGCAGCGGTGGAAGCCAATACGCAAGCACCACGCATCCGGACACTTCCGGCGATAACAAGAAGATGACCATTTTCCTGCTTGTAAGAATCGGCTTTATATGCGGGAATGAGTTTTTTCGCATTGGAAAGGCTCAGATGATGAATAGGGGGCGGATTGATTTTATAACGAGCCGTTGCAGACAGTCCAATATCAACAGTAACAATCTTTCCGCAGTACTCACGCAGGGGATATTGAGTCATACCAAGTTTTTCTGCACCGAATGTGACGGTCAAATCTGCACGGAGTGTTCCCTCACTGACAGAACCGTCAATGCAGTTGCCACCGCTGGGAACGTCACAAGCAATTCTGTATTTATCAGTCATGTAGGTGAGAAGGCTTTGCAGGCTTTCGGGGAGTTCGCCACGGAAACCAGTTCCAAAAATACCATCAACCACAACTTCTACATCATTGATAACAAAATCATAAGCTTCATTGAAAACCGGAATTCCTTCTTTTTTAGCACGGTCACGGGCAGCCTTTGCAATATCGGTGCGAGGTTCACCGCACGGAGAAAGGATTTCAGGCATCCAGCCTTCATTTTTCAGATAGAATGCGGCTGTGTAGCAGTCACCGCCATTATTACCGTTTCCGGCGATAAGCAGGACTTTTTTCTGTTCAGGACAATGGAGCATGATTTGTTCAGCCAGAGCATTTCCGGCACGTTCCATCATCTCAGCGTACGAAACACCAGAAGCATCTGTAAGGGCTTCAAGCTGTTTCATCTGGTCGGGGGTTACATACATAGAATAAATTCCTCCTTTTATTGAATGTTTTTAATATGCTCCTCTGTGATTGTCTGAAAAGGGATTTCAAGCACAGAGGCATGATTCTGCCATGAGTGACACCAGTTTTCATATTCCGTCACATCAACAGGATTATCACTGCCGATATAATAGACGAATCCGCTGTGACTGGTGTCAGCATCTTCGGGGTAAATGTCAGCGACTTCCATTTCCTCCATCAATTTTTTATCCATTGCAGAGACGGTGACAACCTGAGCAAAACCATCTGAATTACTGTCATACTGATACAATATATAGGGTGGGAAATTTCCGGAAAACCCCTGACTGTGGGAAAGCAATGCAGTTGCATTGCCGTTGCTGTAGTAAGTAATATCAGGAAATTCTCTCAGTTCCTCAAAAGGGTTGCCGGTTTTGTCCACATCCAGCACAATTTCAAACTTTCTGGAGATTTTTTCCGGACTTGCCACACGTACAATCAATTCTTCCCTGTCGTCGCTGTCAATATCTGCAATGGCGAATTGATTTTCTGAAATATTGCCCTCCACGCTGTGACCAGAAATTTCTCCGTTCGCCAACAGATTACTCAACAATCCCCGATAAATCTCACGAGGGGAGAGGGGAGCTGTTTCGGGTTCTGTCTCTGGTTCAGTTTCGGGGATGGGTTCAGATGGGGGCGTAGTGGAAACGGTTGTTTCCGTCTGTTCTGTTGACTGAGGGGATTCAGTCACAGTGGGTTCGGTTGGGGTAGGTTCTTTGAACTTGCTTTCGAAACTGCACCCACTGAGAAGAACACACGATGCCAAAATACCTGCAATTTTTATAAAATTCATCATGATTCACTTTTCAACTGTTTTTTGAGTTCACGAGAGAGGAAAGGCTCTAATGCAGAACGTAACCTTGCATCCGGTGAGAAATACAGGCAACATCTGCCATGTTCGGGGTGTTCAAATTCTGCATAATATTCAGTAGTTTCCTCTGGTTCGTCATCATTCATGAGGGAAATTCCCATAGCGGAAAAAGTGGTCATATCCTCATCAGATTCCTTGACCGTGCCGACTTTTCCATAAGCAGTGAAAGAACCCACTTCCACAGAAAGCATGGATTTCCTCTGATTCTGTCCAAGGATTTTGTCAATATCCAGACTGCCGTTGGTGCAGGAATATTCATATTCCACGTCCAGCATTTTCAGCAGATAAACAGATGCCCATATTGCACAGACAGGGAGCACCAGTGCCAGCGGAAACCCCATGAATACCAGCAAAAACGAAACAATGACAATCGCCGTTGTAACTACGATAATCACGGCTTTTTTCATATCGTCTTTGGTGGAATGGTATTTTTTCACAAGCTGTTCAGCGAATTCGTCCATGAAAATTTCCTCCTATTATCATACAGTTCATGTACAGTACTATTGTACCACATTCCGGCGGAAATTGCAAGCCCTTTTCGGGAAATTCCCGTTCAGGCAACAAAAAAAGCACTGCCGGAACAGTGCTTTTCATTAAATTACTTGATTTCCTTGAGTTCTTCCATGCAGTCACGGCAAACTTTGCGCTCATGGAAATTGATTAAATCGTTTGTATTTCCGCAGATTACACAGTTTTCCTGACTTTTGCGGAGGACAATTGTATCTCCGTCAAGGCTGATTTGCAAATAGTCATTCTGCTGGATGTCGAGACTTTTCCGCAGTTCTTTCGGCAGTACAAACCGTCCGAGGGAGTCTACTCGTCTGAAAATACCTGTACTACGCATGATGTCAATACCGTTACTGAAAACACCTTCTCAAAAGATGTTTCATTCCTTATTCAACGTGTCCACTTTCAGGATGTTGTATCCCTTACTCATGTTGGCACGACACTCCAAAGGCGTAAATTCCCCGCTAACGCTACGGGTACACACGATACACGCTGTTCTGATGGCTGAATACCGTGCCAGTAACATTTCCTTTCTTACTGATTCGCCAAAATGTTTGTGCTTGATTTCCGTCACTGCTCAGATTGACACAGGAAAAAGCACTGACCTTTTACAAAGGGTCAAAAAATTCTGTCTTGCTTGTAGTGAATGATAGATTATTCTTCGTCTTCCGGCATTTCCCAATTGTGATATACATTCTGTACATCGTCATTTTCTTCGAGATAGTCAAGGAGTGTCTGCATTCTCTTCACGTCGTCAGGGTCTTCCAGCTTGGTATAAGTAGAGGGAATCATTTCCGCCTCTGCTGAAAGAATATTGTAACCCTTTTCGGTGAGAGCTTCCCGCATAGCGTGAACCTGAGAGGGGTCGCATTCCATGGTAATGACTTCATCTTCCACAGTCAGGTCGTCGCCACCGCAGTCGAAACAATCTTCCATAGCCTTATCTTCGTCAATTCCTGTATTTTCACATACAACGATGCCTTTTTCCGTAAACATGAAAGACACACAGCCAGTTGTCCCCAGATTTCCGCCGAATTTGTCAAAGTAATGGCGGACATCTCCGGCAGTGCGGTTTTTGTTGTCAGTCAGACACTCTACAATCACAGCCACACCAGAAGGGCCATAGCCCTCGTAGGTGAGAGACTCATAATTTGCCTTGCTTCCGTCACCGGATGCCTTTTTAATCAGTCGCTCAATGTTATCATTCGGGACATTGTTGGACTTTGCCTTTGCGATGAGGTCACGCAGTTTGGCATTATTATTAGGGTCAGGACCGCCTTCTTTGATGCAGACAATCATTTCCCTGCCGATTTTTGTGAAAATTTTTGCTTTTACAGCATCAGTTGCTTCCTTTTTCCGTTTGATATTATTCCATTTTGAATGCCCTGACATGTAAAAAAATCACTCCTTTTCATCGGACAGAAAATTTTCCTGTCCGTTCCATATCGTCTGAAACAAATCTTCCAGACGTTTCCTATCTCCCATCAGATACAGATAACCAAATAACGCTTCTAATCCCGTGGCTTTCCGGTAGTCTGCAGGGTCAGCGTGTTTTGGTGGGATGCTTTCGGCATTCCTCCCACGCTTTGCAACGGACAATTCCTGTTCAGAAAGCAAGGGAACAAGCATTTCAAAAGCTCTTGCCTGAAATCCAGCACAAACCAGACGGATTTTCTGCTCATGCAGTTTCCTGACAGGAATATTTCCGGCTTTGACTAATGTTTCCCGAATCATGGTTTCATAAACGCTGTCACCGAGAAAAGCAAGGGTTAAAGGGCTATACTGACGGGCTTCTTTTTCTGATAAATATTGATTCATTCCGTTTACCTGACGTAATCGAATTCAAAACCGCAGATACTTACCGTATCGCCTTCTTCGATTCCCATTTCTTCCAGTTTGTCAATGATTCCGCTGGAACGCAGTACACGCTGGAAATACTGGAGAGAGGAATAGTCGTCCATATCCGCAGTACGGAGAATATCTTCCGCCCATGGTGCATCAACATAATACACATTATCTTCCAGAATTTCGACAGTGAACGCACGTTTCCCCTGTGAAGAAATATCCTCCTGAAATGCGGGCTGTGGTTCATAGACCCTGACAGGGGGCAACTCTGCAAGAACGTTAGCGGCTGCATTGACAAGCTCTTTCGTGCCTTTGGTGGTTGCTGCGGAAATCACAAAGAAGGGGAGACCCTGCTTTTCGATATAATCACGGAATGTTGCAATCTGTTCATCCGTTGCCATATCGGATTTATTTGCAGCGACAATCTGCGGACACTCTGAAAGGGATTCGCTGAAATTGGCAAGTTCGGTATTGATTTTCTCAAAATCGTCGATAGGGTCACGCCCTTCCGAACCGGAAACGTCGACAACATGCACCAATAAACGACATCTTTCGACATGCCGGAGAAACTCGTGTCCTAATCCAACGCCTTCGCTTGCGCCTTCAATCAGCCCCGGAATATCTGCCATCACAAAAGAACGTTCCTCATCCAGCTTGACGACACCCAGAACAGGGGTCAGCGTGGTGAAATGATAGTTTGCGATTTCAGGCTTTGCAGCACTGACAACGGAAATCAATGTAGATTTCCCGACGTTGGGAAACCCAATCAGCCCCACATCTGCAATCAGTTTCAATTCCATCTGGATTTCGAAACTTTCCCCAGTGAACCCCGGTTTAGAAAATCTTGGAATCTGGCGAGTAGAGGTAGCAAAATGCTGATTGCCCTTTCCGCCCTTTCCGCCTCTTGCGAGGATATGGGGCAAATCGTCGGAAATATCAGCCATAATGCGCCCTGTCTCCGCTTCACGAATTAAAGTACCTCTTGGGACTTTAATAATCAGGTCTTCCGCACTTTTTCCGGTACAGCGTTTTGCAGAACCGTTTTCACCATTGGGAGCGACATATTTCCGTTTATAGCGGAAATTGATGAGGGAAGAAAGGCTGTCATCCGCAATAAATACCACATTACCGCCGTTGCCGCCGTCACCGCCATCAGGACCTCCGGCAGCTACATATTTTTCACGGTGAAACGAAACTGCACCATCACCGCCGTTTCCGGCTTTGATTGTAATTCTCGCTTGGTCAACAAATTTCATGCCCTTGCTCCTTTCCTGAAGTGTTCGCCGTGACCTGTACAGAAAAATCCTAGGCTTCTTCTCACAAGTCTAAAAAGCCTAGGACTTTCAAGCGGTAATTATTCAGCGTAAACGCTTACCTTCTTGCGGTCACGACCCCAACGCTCAAACTTCACTCTGCCATTGACTGTTGCAAACAAAGTGTCATCAGAACCCTTGCCGACACCTTCACCCGGATGAATGTGTGTACCACGCTGACGAACGAGAATATTACCAGCAGTAACATACTGACCATCTGCACGCTTCACACCCAGTCTCTTGGATTCAGAGTCACGACCATTCTTGGTAGAACCCATACCTTTCTTATGTGCAAAAAACTGCATACTAATTCTAAGCATAACTTTACACCTCCGTAATAATAATTTCAATAGTATTCGGATAATCTTCCGAAATCAATTGCAAATGCTGGCACAATCCCTCCAGCACTCCGGCACTGTGACCTTTTTCAGGAGTGCAAAGACGGACAGAAATGAAATTCCCCTCAGCGGATTCCTCATCTTTTTCGTGAAAAATCTCGGTAATCAAGAGAGTGGCATACTGCACAGCGGACGAAACCGCTGAACAAACAATATCTTGTCCGGCATCTGCAAACTCTGCGTGTCCGTGAATACGGACGGCACAGAAACGATTGTGAATCTTTTCAAATTGGGCGTGAATCATGCCTGAATTGATTCAATCTGTACCTGTGTGTACGGCTGTCTGTGACCCATCTTGCGCTTTTCGCCCTTCTTAGGCTTGTAAGTGAAAACGGTAATCTTCTTAGCCTTGCCATTCTTCAGAACCTTAGCGGTAACAGTTGCGCCCTCAACATAAGGAGTACCAACTTTCAGACCTGCGTCTGTGCCAACTGCAACAATCTTGTCGAAAGTTACATTGTCATTAGCCTCAACATTGAGCTTTTCGATGAAAATAGTTTCACCTTCCTGAACACGAACCTGCTTTCCGCCAGTTTCAATCACTGCATACATCATACAGCACCTGCCTTTACGATAGACTCGCTGTATTCAGGCATCAGGGGGGACACCTGAATTTTAAAACCTGATACAAGCGGCATTCTTATTGTAACATATTTCGGTAATTTTGTCAAGTCTTTTTTCAGAAATTTCAGGAATACGGACAAGAGAGAAAAAAACTCCCTTGTCCGCCAGAGTCTTTGTTAAATCTGCACATCTGCGAAAGGTGGCAGCCATGGGAAAATATCCTGATAGCTGTCACGTTCTTCTTTTTCGGGATGACCAGACGGAATCAAACCAGTCATTTCCGTGCCTGCACCGGAAAAAAGATTGTCTTCATTTTCCGGAAATGGGAAAAATGGGCGTTCTTGCATCGTAATTCTCCTTTCATAGTGGTTTAGGAACAGCATACCCAAAGAGAGAAAAAATATCCGTTTATGAAAAAATGGTAAAAAACTCTTTGAAATACTTGATTTTTTCTTTTGGATGTGGTATACTATTATAATCGGATGGATTATGCCAAAAATGCGGAAGCATGATTGGAAGTATCAGGAAAATTACAGTGTGTCATTATTATATACAGAGTAGGAGCGATGAGCAAATTGATTAGAAGTATGACAGGTTACGGACGGTCACAACTCCAAAGCGAGGGGCGGGATATTCTGGTAGAAATCAAGTCAGTGAATTCTCGTTATCTGGAACAGAATGTCCGTATCGGGCGGAATTATACCTATCTGGAGGAAGAACTGAAAGCCCTCCTGAAAACAAAGGTTTCCCGTGGAAAAGTAGAAATTTCCGTTACTATCAACCCCTTGGAAGGAAGAAAAGCGGACATTCGGGTGAATGAAGCCATTGTCAGAGGTTATCTGGATGCCATGAGGGCTTATAATAACAATTATGTCACCAGAAATGAACAGGGCGAAATCATTGACAATCAATCCGGATTTCTTGCACCGGACGGGTATTATCACAAAACAGAAGAACGCATGACATGGCAGACCATGATGCAGTTACCCGACATTTTCCGTGTGGAGAAACCGCAGGAAGATGAAAACGAAGTCCGCCGTTCGGTCATGGGAGTGGCAGAAAATGCCCTGAATGCCTTTGTTTCCATGCGTGAGACAGAGGGCGAAAAGATGAAAGCGGACATTCTCAACCGCCTTGTCCTGTTAGAAAAATGCGTTGCAGTGGTGGAGGAAAAAGCCCCTGAACTGACAGGACACTACAGGGAACGCCTATTTACAAAGATTTCCGAAATCCTCAAGGATACAACCATAGATGAACAGCGAATTTTGACAGAAGCAGCGATTTTCTCCGAGAAAACCGCCGTGGATGAAGAAACCGTCAGACTGCACAGCCATATTTCACAGATGCGGAATATGCTTTCCGAAGATGGGAGCATTGGCAGAAAGCTGGACTTCCTCGTGCAGGAATTGAACCGTGAAGTCAATACCATTGGTTCAAAAGTGCAGGATATTGAAATTACATCCGTCGTTGTAGAGATGAAATCGGAAATTGAAAAAATCCGTGAGCAGATTCAGAATATTGAATAATGTTCCGGTAAATGATAATGAACAAAGAAAGGATGATGTCAGATGAAGCGTGGAAAACTGATTGTAGTTTCCGCCCCGTCAGGATGCGGAAAAGGAACGATTCTCAGTGAAATCCTGAAGAATCCGAAATACTATTATTCCGTTTCCGCAACCACCAGACAGCCCCGAAAAGGGGAAAAAGATGGTGTACATTATAGATTCTTGCAGAAAGAGACATTCGAGAATCTGATTCAGGAAGATGCATTTCTGGAGTATGCCTCTTATTGTGACAACTACTATGGCACATTGTTAGCCCCCATTGAGGAGCATCTTTCCGCAGGGGACAACGTGATTCTGGAAATTGAGGTCAAAGGTGCGGAACAAATCCGCAAAAAGAGACCAGATGCAACGTTGATTTTCATTCAGCCCCCTAGTATTGAGGTACTCCGTCAGCGACTGGAAAAGCGTGGTACAGAAACACAGGAAGTCATTGACAAGCGGATTGCACAGGCAGAGGAGGAAATGACCCACTGGAATGAATATGATTACTGCATTGTAAACGATGTACTTTCAGAAGCAGTGGAAGATTTCAAAGCCGTAGCCCGTGCCGTTGAACTCAAAGTAAATCAAGAATAAGATACCATACATTCAGAAAGGATGAATCAATATGTTAAGACCTGCAATTACTCAGTTGATTACCAAGAATGAAAGCTGTTATTCTCTTGTTATCGGCGTTGCCAAGCGTGCGAGAGAAATCGCAGACGAACTCTATAACAATGAAAAGCCACTGGAAGAAAAGCCGGTGAAGACCGCCGTTGACGAGTTCGCAAGAGGTGAATATAAAATTATTGAAGTTCCGGTTGAAAAGAAGAATCATTTATAATGCCGGAACTGACTTGTCGGACGGCGGAAGTTATCGTGCAGACGGCGAATTATCCGCTTGATACAGCGTATTCTTACCGGATACCGCCCGAACTGGAAACGCAGTGCAAGGCAGGCTGTCGGGTGGTTGTGCCGTTCGGAAAGGGGAATAAACGCTGTACAGGAATGATATTTCGGGTACAGGCGGAAACAGAAAAGAAGACTGTTTCCCTGAAGCCCCTGATTGCAGTAATTGACCCCGAGCCAGTCATCACAGAGGAACAGCTTTCTTTGATTGGCTGGTTGCGGGAGAATACATTTTGCAGTTATTACGATGCCGTCAGGGCAGTGTTGCCCTTAGCGTTTCATGTGCGGATAAAAGAGGGCTGGAAAATGGGAGATGTTGAAATCCCCGACACCCTCAGCAGTGAAGCACTGGAAATATACCAGTATCTTAAAAGAATCACCTCAAAAAGTGAATTTGATAAGTTTTTGGATGCAAGGGAGACACCCCAAAAAGAAAAGGCTGTCAGGGAGCTGTCAGATGCCGGACTGATTGTCCACACGGCGGAAAAGTCCAGCCGTCCGGCACATGAAAAATTATGGTCAGTCCGACCGCAGGGAGAAGATGCAACAATTCCGAACATGACCCCGAAACAGCGGAAAGTCTTTGAAACGCTGGAAGAATTGGGAGAAATGGAGGAAAAAGAGCTTTGTTATCTTTGTGGGGTGACAAGTGCCGTTTTGACGAACATGTTACATAGTGGTATTTTACAGCGTACCGAAAAGATACCGTCCCCCGAAGTCAGAGAACTTCCCGAACCTGCGCCCTTTTTCTTATCGGAGGAACAGCAGGCAGTTTTTGAGAGAGTTTCCGAATGTATCGGGCAGGGGAAACGGAAATGTTTCCTGTTGCATGGCGTAACAGGAAGCGGAAAGACCGCCGTCTTTGAAAAGCTGATTGCACACACGCTTGACAGGGGGATGTCGGTATTGATGTTACTCCCTGAAATCGCATTGACTCCGCAGATGGCGGAGCGGTTCACAGCAAGATTCGGGAAGCGTATTGCCATTATTCACAGCGGACTGACTCTTTCAGAGCGACAGAATGCCTATGAACGAGCCAGAAAAGGCGAAGCTGATTTAATAATTGGCGCACGTTCAGCGGTATTTGCGCCGCTGGAAAATATCGGGCTTATCATCATGGATGAAGAGGGGGAACGCTCCTATAAATCGGAAATGCCACCCCGATATGATACGATTGAAGTTGCAAAACAGCGTTGTGACTGGCATTCCGCCGTATTGCTGACGGCATCCGCAACCCCGACACTAGAGACTTACTGTAGGGCAAAAAAAGGCATTTATGAACTTCTGGAGCTGAAACACCGTTACCGGAATGCACCGCTCCCGAAAGTGGAAATTGTCAACATGGCACTGGAAAGGGAAGAGGGAAATACTTCTGAATTCAGTCGCAGTCTGCATGAAGCGATTGAAGAAAACCTGCACAATGGTGAACAGACAGTATTACTCCTGAACCGCAGAGGATACCAGACAATTTTAATGTGCTGTCAGTGCAACCAGCCGATTTATTGTGAAAATTGTTCTGTCCCGATGACTTATCACAAGACCGACGGAAAATTACACTGTCATTATTGTGGAATTGTGAGGGATATTCCGGAAAAGTGCCCCGCATGTGGGGGAGTACATCTCCGGAAGATGGGATTCGGCACACAGCGTTTAGAGGAAGAAATTGCAGTTCGTTTTCCGGATGCAAGAATTTTGCGGATGGATGCCGACACGACCAATACACGCTATGCCTACGAACAGAATTTTGAAGCGTTCCGGCAGGGAAAATATGACATTATGCTTGGTACGCAGATGATAGGAAAAGGGCTTGACTTTCCGAATGTGACACTTGTCGGAGTGCTGAGTGTGGATAAGGCGTTATTCAACGGCGACTATCGTAGTTATGAGCAGACATTCTCATTGATTACGCAGGTTGTCGGACGTGGCGGACGTGGTGAGAAGGCAGGAAGGGCGATTTTACAGACTTTCTTACCGGAACATTACATTATTCGTCTGGCAGGTGCGCAGGATTACGAACAGTTCAGCAAAGAAGAATTTTCCATCCGGAAAATGATGTTGTTACCGCCGTTCTGTGACATGTGTATCATAGGCATTTCGGGCACGAAGCCGGAACAGGTTCAGGCAGGTGCAGGAATCGTCATGAATTATATTGACGAGACGGCACAGGAAGAACAGTATCAGAAGAAAGTACCTCTTCGGGTGATGCGACCGAGTCCGTTTCATTACCAAAAAATCGCCGGAAAATATCGCTGGCGGATTATCATAAAATGCAAGAATAATGCAGATTTCCGTTTATTTTTGTATGAAGTTCTGAAAAAGTCGTGCAGTGACCGGAGAAATGCCGGCTTGCGGATTTATGCGGACATGAATGGTTCTGTATAAAATATATATTTGGAGGGATAGTAATGGCAATCAGAAAAATTGTGACAAAAGATGACCCGATTCTGCATACAGTATGCAGACCCGTGGAAAAATTTGATGACAAATTGCATCAGCTTCTTGATGACATGAAAGAAACACTTTACAAGGCGCAGGGTTTAGGGCTTGCAGCACCTCAGGTAGGAATCAGGCGCAGAGTTGCCGTCATTGACGTGCAGGACGAAAACGGCTTGATTGAGATGATTAACCCCGAAGTGCTCAAAACCAGCGGAAAGCAGAGAGATGTAGAAGGCTGTCTTTCCTGTCCGGACGAATGGGGCTATGTAGTGCGCCCGAACAAATGCACCGTCCGTGCGCAGGACAGAAACGGCGAATTTTACACGCTGAATCTGGAAGGATTAGGCGCAAGATGTGCTTTGCACGAAATTGACCATCTGGATGGGAAGTTATTCCTTGACCTTGTAGATGAATTTGTAGTGCCAACGGAGGAAGAATGAAATGAAGATAGTATTCATGGGTACGCCGGAATTTGCTGTTCCCTGCCTGAAAGCATTGGTAAGTGCAGGGCATGACGTGGAAGCGGTTTTCACACAGCCCGACAAGCCCAACGGCAGGAAAATGAAACTGATTTTCTCACCAGTCAAGAAGGTGGCATTGGAAAGAGGAATCACAGTATTACAGCCGAATTCTCTCCGGAACGGCGAAGAAGCCGAACGGGCATTTCAGGAGCTGGAAGCCATTCAGCCGGATTGTATTGTTGTGGCGGCGTATGGTCAGATTCTTCCGAAGTCAATTCTGGAATTGCCAAAATATGGATGCATCAATGTGCACGCTTCATTATTGCCGAAATATCGGGGAGCTGCACCAATTCATTATGCAATTCTCAACGGCGAAAAGGAAAGCGGAGTTACCATCATGCAGATGGCGGAAGGGCTTGACACCGGAGATATGCTCCTGAAAAAGAGCGTGGAAATTTTCGAAAACGAAATCACGGAGGAACTGCATGACAGACTTTCAGAAGTTGGTGCAGAACTTCTGATTGAAGCATTGGAAGGAATCGAAAAGGGAACAATCACCCCCGAACCGCAGGACGACAGCCAATCAAGTTATGCATCCATGATTCAAAAAAATATGTCAGCACTGGATTTCACGAAACCGGCGGAAGAGTTACAGCGCATTGTATGTGGTCTGACGGGATTCACGAAATTAGGCGGAAAGCGTCTGAAAGTTTACCGCAGTACCGTAATGTCAGGTACATCAGAGGGAACAGCCGGAACGGTTGCAGACCCGAAAGCTTTCGTGATACGTTGTGGAAACGGAACATTGCTCCGGTTTGATGAAGTCCAGCTGGAAGGCAGTAAACGCATGAAGTCAAGCGATTTTCTCCGTGGCAAGAAACTGGAAAAGGATACAGTTCTCGGAGAATAACCATTTCAATGGAAAGGGTGGATTTTTATGGAAGGAATGATTGCTGCATTATTTGCTTTGATACTCTGTTTATGGGCACAGTGGAACGTCAAACACACCTACAAAAAATACAGTCAGATTCAAAATGCAAGAGGTCTGACAGGTGCGCAGGTAGCAAGGACAATTCTGGATATGAACGGCTTGACACACATCAGCGTGGAGCATGTCAGTGGTGACCTCACAGACCACTACGACCCCACAAGGCAGGTTGTCAGTCTTTCAGATGCTGTTTATGGGAAAACATCCGTAGCAGCTCTTGGAGTGGCAGCACATGAATGCGGTCATGCCGTGCAACATGCGCAGGATTACCAGCCCATGATTCTGAGAAGTAAAGTATTTCCTGTTGCAAATGTCGGTTCAAGGTTGTGGTACTGGGTATTTTTAGCAGGATGTCTTTTGAGCGGATTTGCTTCAAACCTGAGCAGTACATTGCTTTGGCTGGCAGTGATTTTGTTTGGAGCAGTGACAGTATTCCAGATTGTGACATTGCCTGTTGAGTTTGATGCAAGCAAAAGAGCAATGGGAATTCTGGAAACAGAGGGCTTTTTGGAAGGCAATGAGGAAGTCAGCGGAGCAAGAAAGGTATTAACAGCGGCTGCAATGACTTATGTTGCCTCCCTGATTAACAGCCTGATTCAGTTTCTCCGACTTTTGGCATCCGCAAGGAGACGCTGATGGAGTCAGCGAGAACATTAGCAGTTAGATTACTGCTGAGAACATTTTCAGAAGGCGGATATTCAAATATTCTTGTTGACAAGAGCTTGAAAGAGTCGGGAATGTCCGAACAGGACAAAAGGCTGTGTGCGTTGTTATACTATGGAACGGCGGAAAGGCTTCTGACACTGGAATACATTGCAGGGGCATACAGCTCCCGACCGCTGGAAAAGCTTGACAATTCGGTGAAATACATCCTGTATATGGGATTGTATCAACTGCTTTACTGCGAAAAAATTCCGGAGCGAGCCTCGGTCAATGAGACAGTGAAATTATGTGGTATTTTCCGGAAAAAGAGTGCATCCGGCTTTGTGAATGCGGTACTCCGTGAATTTTTGCGGAAAGGGAAAACAATTCCTCCGGCTGGTGACATTTGGAAGGACAGACAGGTAAAATATTCTGCCCCGATGGATTTGATTCAGAGGGTATGGGAAGAACAGGGGGAAGCCTTTGCAAGGGCATTCTTTGAAAGCAGTCTGCAAAAAACTTCTGTAACCATCCGCCTGAATACGATTCGTGCAAGACCCGAAGACATACCGGAATTGCAGGAAATACCAGAAAGTCCGGTGAAAAATGCGTATTATCTGAATGTGGCAGACATTTCCGGAATGGAAGCATTTCAGAAAGGGTACTTTCATGTACAGGACTTGTCACCGCAGATATGCTGTGAAATTCTGAATCCTCAGAAAGGTGAAACCATCCTCGACGTATGCTCAGCCCCAGGAGGGAAAACGTTTACCATAGCGGAGATGATGGAAAATCAGGGGCATGTATATGCGTTTGATTTGCACCCGAACAGGGTTAGGCTGATTCAGCAGGGGGCGGAACGTCTTGGATTAAATTGCATTCATGCAGAGGTGCAGAATGCGAAGCAATTTCGGGAGGATATGCCCGTTGCAGACAGGATTCTTTGTGATGTGCCGTGTTCAGGATTAGGAGTTATTCGCAGGAAGCCCGAAATCAAATACAAATCACTGGACACTTTCGCAGACCTTCCGGAAATTCAGTATGAAATTCTGGAAAACTCTGCAAAGTACCTGAAAAAGGGTGGAATTCTGGTATATGCCACCTGCACCATTTTGAAGGCAGAAAACGAAAATGTCATTGAACGCTTTTTGAAGAGTCATCCGGAATTTTCTCTTGTTCCGCTTGTGGAGCTGAAAAAATCGGAAGGATACAAGACATTCACGGCGGAAGATGCAGATTGTGACGGCTTTTTTGTGGCTCGTCTGCGTAAGGAGGGATGAAATGGAAAAGCGTGATATTCTTTCCATGAATCTCCCTGAATTGCAGTTGGTCATACAGGAAATGGGCGAACCAAAATTCAGAGCAAAGCAAATTTATCACTCGCTTCACGTCAGAAAGGTGCAAAGTTTCACAGAAATGACTGACATTTCTTCCAAAATCAGGGATAAATTGCAAACTGATTTTTGTGTAAAAAGTCTATTTGTTTCAAGAAAGCTTGCATCTTGTCTGGATGATACGGTAAAATACTTATATAGGCTTCCGGACGGACAGCACGTGGAAACAGTTCTCATGCATTACCATCACGGATGGCGGTTGTGTATTTCGACACAAGTTGGTTGCAAGATGGGCTGTCAGTTCTGTGCATCCACGATTGCCGGATATGTCCGCAACCTGACCCCCTCAGAAATGCTCTTGCAGATTGACGAGACGGAACGGCAGGCAGGTGTACAGGTTTCGGGAATTGTCCTCATGGGAATCGGAGAGCCTATGGATAATTTTGATAATGTCATGCGTTTTCTGGAGTTGCTTTCTGATGAAAACGGCAGGCGGATGAGTTTAAGGCATGTAACCATTTCAACTTGTGGAGTTGTGCCGAAAATTTATGAACTTGCCGACAGAAAAACCGGAATCACGCTTGCAGTTTCTTTGCATCAGTCCAGTGATGAAGGGCGCAGTGCAATCATGCCTGTGAATCGTCGCTGGAATCTGAATGAACTCATGGAGGCATGTCAGTATTTTTTCAGGATGACAGGTCGGCGGGTAACGTTCGAATATGCTGTCATGGAGGGAGAAAATGACAGCCGGAATGATGCGAGGGCATTGGCTGAACTTCTGAAAGGACAGCAGGCACACGTCAATTTAATTCCGGTCAACAATGTCAAGGAGCGAAGTTTCCATGCTACCAGAAAATCAGCGATTGCATTTCAAAAAAAGCTGGAATCTCTGGGAGTTCATGCAACAGTCCGCAGAACTTTGGGCAGTGACATTGAGGCAGCCTGCGGACAGCTCAGGCATGATGCAGAGCAATCATAACAGGAGGTGAGCAAAGTGCAGTGGGACGTTAAGACAGAAATCGGTCTGATTCGGGATGAGAACCAAGACCAAGTGAGAGCAGAAGAGTTCAGCGGTCGGATTCTTGCCGTAGTATGTGACGGAATGGGCGGAGAGCGAAGCGGAAGTCAGGCAAGCAAAATTGCTGTCCGTGAGTTGTTTGACCGTTTCAAGGCAGGTTTTCGGGAGGATTTGAGTGCAGAAGAAGTTCGTGCACTGTTGCTGTCCTCGGTTTCTGCTGCGAATTCTGTCATATACACTACATCAAGAATGGATTACCGCAGTTATGGGATGGGAACGACTTGTGTAGTGGCTTATGTCGAAGAAGAGTGGATTTCCCTCGCCAATGTCGGCGACAGTCGGGCATATCTGGTGCAGGATGGAAATATTCGTCAGTTGACAAATGACCACACCGTTGTGAATATGCTGTTACAGCAGGGGAAAATTACTCTTGAAGAAGCGGTACAGCATCCGCAGAAAAATATGCTGACTCGTGCAGTGGGAGTGGAAAGGGTGGTCAAGCCGGATTATTTCCGGATTCCCCGACCGAAGGAATTTCAATTGCTGTTGTGTTCGGACGGTCTTTCCGGATATTGCACGAAAGAGGAGATTTTCAGTGTCATGCAGGAAACGCATTTTGAAGGGCTGGTTCAGTCTCTCATGAAATTGGCACTGGACAAAGGCGGTAAGGATAATATTTCCATTGCCGTTGTGACGAGCTGAATACAGGGACTTTTTGTCTTTGTAATAAACATCATTTTGAAAGTTGGAGGGTACAATGGATAAGTACATTGGTAAAAAGCTGGAAGGTCGGTACGAAATCACAGAGTTGATTGGTGTCGGCGGTATGGCCGATGTATACAAGGCCACAGACATTATTGACAACAAAGAGGTTGCTGTCAAAATTCTCAAGAAGGAGTTTGCAGAGAATGAAGAATTCCTTCGCCGTTTCCGCAATGAATCCAAGGCGATTGCGTTGCTTTCTCATCCGAATATCGTCAAGGTTTATGATGTCGGTTTTTCGGATAAGTTGCAGTTTATTGTCATGGAATATATTGACGGAATCACATTAAAAGAATATATGGAAAATGAGGGAGCACTCACATGGAAAGATTCCGTTCACTTCATTGTACAGATTCTCCGTGCGCTCCAGCATGCCCATGACAGGGGTATAGTGCATAGGGACATCAAGCCCCAGAATATCATGCTTTTTACTGATGGTACTATAAAAGTAATGGATTTTGGGATTGCAAAATTTGCCCGTGAGGACGGCGTAACTGCTACTGACAAGGCTATCGGAACTGTGCATTATATCAGTCCTGAACAGGCAAGGGGCGGAGAGACGGACGAGAAGAGCGATATTTATTCTGTCGGTGTCATGATGTATGAAATGCTCACCGGACAGAAGCCCTTTGACACGGACAACCCCATCTCTGTGGCAGTCATGCAGATGCAGGACATTCCCGAACGTCCCAGAAGCATCAACCCCGATATTCCGGCAGGGCTGGAAGAAATCATTCTCCATGCAATGGAAAAAAGTCCTGATGACCGTTACCAGACGGCTTCCGACATGATTCGTGATATTGAGGCTTTCAAGGCAGATACCTCTAAAACTTTCGGCTATATCTCCAACGCAAGCGAACGCACTCAGGATGCGCCACAGAATGACCCTCCCACACAGTATTTCAATACCCCTGAACAGTCCGAAGAGGATGAAGAAGAGGATTATGACGAATACGACGAAGAATATGACGAATATTCCGAAGGCGACGACGAAGAGGAATATGACGAAGAGGAGGAAGAAGAGGAAGAGAATGACGAGGAAGGTGATGACGACGACGATGAAGAAGAGCCTGAACGACATTCCCTCTTTGTTCCGGTCATGACAGCCGTAACAATCGCCTTCATTGTAGTTGCTGTATTCTTTGTACTCTGGCTTATCAAGGGCGTTCTCAGCGGTGAGAGTGGTTTCAGCAAGACAAAGTATGCAATGCCCGACCTTGTTGGTATGGATTACTATGAAGCCAAAGACACTTACACTTATCTTGATATTCAGATTAACGATACAGAATATTCTAATTACGAGAAAGACATTATCTTCTCTCAGGATGTTGCTGTTGATGAAGCAGTTACCAACGGTCAGACAATTTACGTTAATGT
This sequence comes from Ruminococcus sp. UBA3855, assembly GCA_002392545.1. Classification (GTDB taxonomy): domain Bacteria; phylum Bacillota; class Clostridia; order Oscillospirales; family Ruminococcaceae; genus UBA3855. The sequence goes on along the minus strand of DGHF01000107.1, from coordinate 2,068 downwards.
CAGCCTTGGTGTCAGCATGACGAAAGTACCGGACGTTAAGGGCTATCATAATGAATATGCAAAGAAGATTCTCCAGCAGGATGGCTTCATTGTAGAAGAGAAGTATGAAATGAGTTCCGACGGTACAGAAGCATCAGACGTTATCCGTACCGAACCGGCAGCAGGTGAAGAAGCGGAATCCGGTTCTACTATCATTCTCTACGTTTCCAAGGGACAGAATAGCGATTCTATCGAAATTACCAACATGGTTGGTATGACCATTGACCAGGCAAAGACCCTCTGTGAATACTATGGTCTTGTAGTTGATGCACGTGATGAGCCTTCTCTGGAAGACGAAAATATTGTCATTGCACAGAGCCTTGAACCGGGTGAATTTGCACAGGCTGGCGATACCGTTGTATTGACTTACTCCAATGGTGAAGACCCGTCCGGAACAGTCACCTACAAACTCCAGATTCCGGAAGAAGTAACAACCGGACGTTTTGTCTTTGACTTCATCGATGCAAGCGGTGTTACAAAGATTTCCAGCCCGATTATCAATGCAGGCTACTCCAACAATGTAGAAGTAGAAGTCAGCGGTACTGGTACAGAGCAGATTGCTGTTGTATTGCTGAACTCCATCACAGGACAGCAGTGTGAAGTTGGTGTTTATAACTTCGACTTTGCAAATCTCAATTATGAGGCAGTCCGTGAAGATGTTCACGGCGCATTCGACAGCGTTGGTGCAATCCCGACTGAACCTCCGACAGAAGCACCCACACAAGCACCTGTAGTACAGCCTGAACCTGTTCCGGCTGAAACCAATGCTCCGACGGTCGTTGAAATTAACCCGAATCCGAATGATGATGTACCCGCACCGGATGACGGACAGGAAATGACCAATCCGCCCGCACCTGATGTAAACTAATGCAGGGGAAATATCCGGAAGCTACAATGATTATCAAATCCGTCAGGGGACGCTACACCGTAGTGTCCCCTGACGGTGCAATTGAGGAACTTCCTGCAAGGGGGATTCTGCGCCGGAAAGGGCAAGAGCCCTATGTTGGTGATTATGTACGCATTGAAGACGGAGCAATTTCAGAAGTGCTTCCGAGAAAAAACGAAATTATCCGTCCGCCCCTTGCGAATTTAGACCAGCTTTGTTTTGTGGTGTCCATGTGTGAACCACAGCCGAATTTAAGACTGCTTGATAAATTCATAGCCGTTTCGGCGTACAAGAACATTGAACCGTTATTATTATTGACGAAAATTGACCTTGCCTCCTATGAAGAAATTTATCAGTTGTACAGTTCCATTTCCATCCCGATTATTGTCGTGGATTATCAGAATCCGGAGACATTGGAAGCGGTTCGAAATGCCTTCAGGGGGAAACTCAGTGCACTGACTGGAAATTCCGGTACTGGAAAATCGACTCTTTTGAATGCCATTGATGAAACTCTGAATATTCCCACGAACGAAATCAGCCACAAACTCGGCAGAGGAAAGCACACCACCAGACATGCACAGATTTACCCCTTGAAAAGTGGCGGATATATCGCCGATACTGCCGGATTTTCGACATTTGATACCATGCGTTATGCCATCATCAAAAAAGAGGAATTATCCGGATGTTTTGCAGAGTTTGCACCCTACGAGGGAAAATGCCAGTTTCATGACTGTGCCCACATCTGTGAAAAAGGCTGTGCAGTCTTGGAAGCGGTAAAAAATGGAGAAATCCCGAAATCACGGCATGAAAGCTATTGTGAAATGTACGAAGAAGCGAAACAGATTAAGGAGTGGGAAATTTGAAAGTATGTGTGATTATTGCCGGCGGAGATGTGACAGGGAAAATTGAAATCCCCGAAAATGCCATTGTGATTTGTGCAGATTGTGGCTATCGTCACGCATTGGAAAGAGGTATCAAGCCGGATGTGTTAATTGGTGACTTTGATTCCTATACCGAACCATTGCCGGAACAATGCACCATTCTGAAACATCCGGTTGAAAAAGATGAAACTGATACCATGTTAGCGGTTGACTACGGAAAAGAGCAGGGCTGTCAGATGTTCAATATTTATGGGGTATTCGG